>JBDTTN010000149.1:0-6690 GCA_039930625.1 Gemmatimonadota bacterium
GCATGGCGGGGGAGGCGCGATTGAGGTGCACTCTGGTTCCCGGAGACTCGAGGGTGAGCCGGCACCAGATCGGGGACCCAAGATCGATGCTGTCGAGGGCCAGCCGCTCGACGGGTCGTTGGGATGCACCGGGGGCCACGTAGCGTGCGCGGAGGATCGCCAAGCACGCCTCGGCCGCCCAGCCACCGCGAGCAAGCGCCAGGCGGTTGAGCGACGCACGCTCACCGGCGCGAAGCGCCGCCATCGTGACCCCGGCCACGCCCACGAGCGAGACCAAGAGCCAGAGCACCGCAAGGAGTGCCAGCCCACGACGATTCATCCCCGTTCCCCGATCAGCACCAGGAGGGTGTCGGTCCAGGCCATTCCGTTCGCGCGTCGTGCGACGCGGAGTCGAACCGCCAGGGGGGCGGAGAGCGGCGAGATCCAGGTGCGGACCCAGCTCGTGTGCGCACCCGGCTCGAGCAGGTAGTCGAACTCCGCGCCCACCACCGAATCGGCGAGGGTGATCGGTCGCTGGGTCCCGGCCCGGGCGATCAGCGACCCGCCCACGGCACCGAGCTCGACACCCTGGTGCGCGAACCATCCTGCCGGCACGAGTTGCCAACTCTGGAAGCGAACATGGTCGGGACGTCCGTCGAAGCCTCCTGCCGAGTCGGCCACGTCAAGATTCTCAAAGGCGAGGGTCAGCCATCGGGCCCCGTTCTGCTCCCGGTCGAGCGCTTCCCTGCTCCGCCCGAGCGCATGCATCGCATCGGCAGCCGCACCGAAGATCCGGTGCGCCATGAGCAGCACCATGCCGCCCAGCGCCAGCGCCACCAGCACCTCGATCAGCGTGAAGCCGCGACGCGTCATGGCCGGCGCTCCAGTGGGCGGAAGACCACGGTGGCGAGGAGCGTCCGGTGGGGCCGGTCACGGCGGCTCACGCCGAGCCGGAACAGGGTCGCTTCGGGGCGTGCGATATCCACGGAGTACTCGCCTACCGGGTGCACGCCGATCCGCTGTTCCAGCTCTGTCCGATTGAGCAGGGTGAGTGCGCCGAGTACCCGGCCCGCCGTCTGGACCTCGTGCTCCTCGCGCGCCGTCGCGGTTTCGGCGGCACTCGCCTCCCGGAGCATCCCGACGAGGCTCAGTCCCGCGGTGCCGAGGATCGTGAGCGCCACCAGCACCTCGAGGAGCGCAATGCCGCGATCAGGGCGCATGACGCCAGGCTCCGGTAAGGGGATCGAAGGGACCGCCGAGGACCCAACCATCCGGGAGGAAGCGGACCGACATGGAATCGATCGTGATCACGACCTCCTGTCCGCGCCGAATGGCAAGCGCCCGTGCGTGCTGGGCCTGCGCAATTTGCTCACCGTCGGGGGGCGGGCGGAGGGCCGGAAGCGCGAGCAAGCTCACGCCGCTCATCAAGCCGAGCAGCACGAGCACAACCAGCAGCTCCACGAGGGTCACGCCACTCTGTACCATCCGGCGGCTCCTCATCCGATGGGCCGAAGGCTGTACACTGCCTGCAGAAGCGCGGCCGCGATGAAGGCCACGAGACCCCCGAAGAGCAATACCAGCGCTGGCTCCAGCAGCAGGACCACGCCGCGGAGTCGGGACTCGGCCTCACGCTCGGCGAGGTCCGCGGCGCGGAGCGTCATGTCACCCAGGCGTCCGCTCGACTCCCCGACGGCAATGAGCTGCAGCGTCGTGTCCGTCAGCGCGTGCTCGGCCGCGAAGGAACGGGCCACCGGCTCACCCTCCGCAATGCGCCGTCGTGCCCGTAGGAGCCGCTCGCCGATCGCGACATCCGCGGCGGCCCCGTGTGCGCTGTCGAGCGCGGAGAGGATCGGCACCCCCGCGGTGAGCATCCCGCCGAGGGCGCGGCTGAAGCGGGCCGAGGCGAAACCGTGGCGAAGCGGGCCGATCAACGGCAGGCGCTGAAGGGCACGATGCACTGTGGCCCGGCCCTGAACCGTGCTCCGCCAGGCGCTGAAAGCCCCGACGGCCATGAGAAATCCGACGAGCCCGAATCCGCCGAAGCGGCCGAGGAGCTCCGACAGCGCGAGCAGGAGCCGGGTGGCGGGTGGGAGCACTTGGCCTACCTCGGTCAGGAGCCTGGCGAAACGGGGAAGCACCACGGTCACGATCACCAGGACCGACACACTGCCGGCCACCAGCAGGATCAGGGGATAAGCCAAGGCCTGACGCACCCGCGCCAGCAGCTCGGCCTCCTGCTCCAGCTGCCGTGCCGCCTGCTCCAGCGCGGCATCCAAGCGGCCGCCCCGCTCCCCGGCCTCGATCAGGCTGAGGGTCACGCGCGGCACAAGGCCGTCAGCCACCTGCAGCGCGGCGCTCAGGCGCTTCCCTTCCCTGAGATGGCGGCGTGCCTCCTCCACCATGTCGCGAAGCGCACTCGACCGTGCCAGCGGCGCAGTCGCCCCGAGTGCGCGCTCCAGCGGCACTCCGGCCTCCACCAGTGTGCTGAGACTCCGGAAAATCGTCGCGAGTTCCCCTCGACTCGGGCCTCGCCGGGAGGTGAGTCCCGGCTGGTCGGGCTCGGTTTCGACCGGGGCCAGGCCGCGGGCGAGGAGCAGCGCATCCGCCTCGGCGGAATCGCTCGCCGCGATGACCCCGCGGACGAGGCGTCCACTGGCCTCAGCAGCCCGGTAGCGAAACCGGATCACGGGTGCGACTCCCAGGAGGTGAGGTCCTGGTCTTCGTCGGTGCCACCCGGCTTCCCATCTCGGCCGTAACTCAGCAGATCGTAGCTCGTGGGGTTGACCCGACCCGGACTCTCATAGTGATAGGGGTTGCCCCAGGGATCGAACGGAATGCCTTGCTTGAGGTACGGCCCGCGCCAGCCGCGCGCCGGCGGGCTGCCCGTCGGCGGGTGCACGAGCGCGCCGAGGCCCTGTGTCGTCGAGGGGTAGTAGTCGTTGTGCAGGTAGTAGGTATCGAGGGCCAGACCGAAGGTCTCGATTTGGGCGCGCGCCGCCGCGACCTTCGCATCACCGACGTTGCGGAACACCATCGGCGACACCAGTCCCGCCAGGATCGCGATCACAGTGATGACGACCAGCAGTTCGATCAGGGTGAAGCCTCGCTCAGTCGCTCGCGACACGCAGTACCTCCTCCACGGTCGTCACGCCCGCCTGCACCTTGCGCCAGCCATCGGCGCGGAGGGTCATCATCCCGGAACTCTTGGCAAGGACACGCAGCTGCACGAGGTCGCTGCCACGGGCGAGCGACTGCTTCACCTCATCGGTCACCACGAACAGCTCGAAGATGCCCGTGCGTCCGCGGTAGCCCGTCTCCCGGCAGGCGGCGCAGCCGGCCCCCCGCTCGAGCGTCACCTCGCCAACCGGCTGCTGGGCGAGGAGGGCGACCACGGAGGAGTCGGGCCGGTAGCGCTCCCGGCAGTCCGGACAGACACGGCGGACCAGACGCTGCGCCAGCACACCTTCAACCGTCGCGGCCACCATGTAGGGCTCCACCCGGAGGTCGGTAAGTCTCGCCATGGCCGAGATCGCATCGTTCGTATGGAGGGTGGAGAAGACCAGGTGGCCGGTCATGGCGGCCTGCACCGCGATCCCGGCGGTCTCGGCATCGCGCATTTCGCCGACCATCAGCACGTCCGGATCCTGGCGCAGAATGCTGCGAAGGGCACTGGCGAACGTGACACCGGACTTGGCGTGCACGGGCACCTGGGTGACGCCATGCAAGTGGTACTCCACCGGGTCTTCCACCGTGATGATCTTTTCGGCCGCCGGATTCCGCAGGCCGAGGGCCGTGTAGAGCGTGGTCGTCTTGCCTGAGCCCGTGGGACCCGTGGCGAGCACGATGCCGTGGGCGCGGCTTGCGAGCCGGCGAAACTCGCCGAAGCTATCGACCGCTATGCGGCAGCACCGTGCCCATGCCCAGTTCGTCGAGACTCACTGGCTGACCGCCACGATCGAGCAGCCGCAGCACGACCGCCTCGCCGTACATCGTCGGCACCGTCGAAATCCGCAGGTCCAGCTCCCGCGCTTCGAGCCGCACCCGAATCCGGCCATCCTGCGGCGCACGGCGCTCGGCGATATCCAGCTCCGCAAGCAACTTGATGCGGGAAACAACCGCCGCCTGTAGACCGCGCGGGGGGCTTGGCAGTTCGGTCAGGACGCCGTCGATGCGGAGCCGCACCCGCAACCCGTCGCGTGTGGCCTCGAGATGGATGTCGCTCGCCCGCGCGTCGTGGGCTTCCCGGATGAGCAGGTTGACCAAGCGGACGACCGGGACCTGGTTCGCCAGGGTCCGTACATCGGCCAGCTGCTCGTCCCCGAGGTCGATCGTGGTGCCGAGCGAGGCATCCAAGTCCCGGATCAATTCGACCATGGACTCCGTCGCCGCAAAGGTGCGGCGGATCGCGTCTTCCAGTTCCGCCGGATCGACCGGCACCAGCTCCACCTCGGCGTCATAGCTCAGACCGAGGTCGGCCAGAGCGTCACGGTTCGGCGTGCCGGCAACGGCGACCCGCAAGCGGCCGTCGTGGACCTCGAGCGGCAGCATCCGGTAGTACTCGAGATATTCCTGCCGAAAGGCGTCGGCGAGGGGGAGCTGCGTCTGGAGGACGATGGCAACCACCGATGGACGTGGGCATCGGCCGTTAGGCAGGTGCCGTGCCGTTCGGTGTGCAAAAGAGGCGCGTTGTGCCGCAATGAGTTACGAGGAAGGAGCGGGCGCGGAAGTGTTCGAGTGTCCGGGGGTTGTCCGGACAGGGCCGATCAGGCCGGACGAGATTGGCCGTCGATCGGAGTCCGGCGGCTGAGCCGGCTGACGAGACGCCCAAACTTTGAGCGCGTGAGGTCGAGTCGCCGAGCGGCCTCGGACTTGTTGCCTCGGGTCTCGCGGAGCGTGGCAGCCACCTGCTCCCGAAGCGCGGCCCGCTCTGCCCGGCTGGTATTCGTCATCGGTGCGAGCGACAGGTACTCGGGAAGGTCCTCCTTCCCCACACTCCGGCTCACGGTCATCCGGATCGCCACCTCCCGGGAGACGTTTCCCAGCTCCCGCAGGTTGCCGGGCCAAGAGTGAGCGAGCAAGGTCCGGCAGACATCGAGGGAGAAGTCGAAGGTGAGCCGCCGCCCGAGAACGGCCAGGTTGTCTTCAATTAAGCCGTGCGCCAGGGCAAGAACCGCTTCTCGGTATTCAACCAATGCGGGAACCCGGACAACGGTCCCCCCGATGCGGTCCAGGAGGTCGGCGCGGAAGCGGCCCTGGGCCACCAGATCCGTGAGGTCGGCGTTGCTGGCATACAGGTACCGGACCTTGATCGGACGGGCACGCAAGTCTCCCACTCGGCGAAGCTCCTTCTGTTCCACTTGGCCGACCAGGAGTGACTGCAGGCCGTAGCTCGCGGCCTCGATCTCATCGAGAAACAGGGTGCCTTGGTGCGCCAGCTCCAGCAGTCCCTTCCGTTCCTCCCGGGCATCGGTGAAAGCCCCCCGGGCGTGACCCAAGAGCTCCCCCTGGAGAAGGCTCTCCGGGATCGACGGCGCTGGACCTAGAACGAATTCCCCCGGCAATCGAGATCGTTCGTGGATACATCGGCCGATCAAGGTCTTGCCGCTTCCGCGGGGGCCGAGGATGAGGAGGGGCCAAGGCGTGGTTGCGATGGCCTCGACACGCGCCATCACGTTCTTCCAGGACGGGGAGGTCCCGAAATAGAGATCAGTAACGTTCATGGCAGGCCAGGTGGGGTTTGTCAGGGCGATCGAGACCAAGGTACACGGGGAGAGTGACACTGCAAGACGCAGCACCGCTGTCAACGTCTACCATGAGACCATTCCGTTACGCGCGAAGCAAGGTAACGGTGGTGCGTCAACGGAGCGTCAAATCGGGGGGGCGAGACAAATTGGCCGGTCCTGGGGAGTAGTTCGATCGGCAGTTGCTTCGGCGTCAGTGTCTGCGCGGTAAACCTCGCGCACCCACATCCACGTCACAACGTGGCCGCTCTTGGCGAATGGAGCGCGCCTGATTGGGAAGGTCGCGAATAACTGGAATCTCCGTTCGGCCGTTACGTAGATTCCACTCATCGTGTCGCCCACTGCCATCAACCAAGCACCAACCTACAACAATTGGAGATTTGGGGTCAGGTAAGTCCTATGGCATTCGGAATGCCTCACCTGACCATAAGGAGGGCGTAACAGATGATCGTGACGGGCAAGCTGCTGGCTTTCAAGGGTTTGGCGGCCGAGTCTGCCCGCAAGAAACCACCTTCATGCCTGCGAATGCGCGGAGAAACCGCCGCGAAACGGCGACTCGAGCGGGCGCGGACTGGTTGCCTAGTCGATTCAACCGTCCTGGCAGATCGGCTCGACTCGGTAGGCCTCGCGGTGTGCGTCGACGAACGCCACCATCACGTCCCGCGGCGGTCGAGCTCCGCCTGGGCAAAATAGGCCGACGCCTTACGCAGGATCATGTTGGTCCGGCGGAGGTCCCGATTCTCGCGCTCGAGCAGTTTGAGACGCGCCTGCTCGTCGGTCGTCAGGCGAGGGCGCTGGCCGGCATCGCGCTCACGCTGCCGCACCCACCGGCGTAAGGTTTCGGCGGTACAGCCCAGCTTCCCCGCAATGGAGGTGATCGCGGCCCACTGCGACCGGGGCTCGGCCAGGTGCTCCTGCACCAGCCGGACCGCACGCTCCTGCACCTCCGGCGAATACCGTGATGATCGTG
>JBDTTN010000150.1:0-6680 GCA_039930625.1 Gemmatimonadota bacterium
CTCACCATGCGCTACCGGGCGGAGGGCTGGCGCGGAGTCTATGTGCCGGAAATCCTCGCCCTCGGCACCACGCCGGTGGACTGGCGGGGATATCTCGTCCAACAGATGCGCTGGGCCCGCTCGGTTCTGGATCTCAAGCGCGCCGCGCTCCGGCGTTCCGCGGGGCCACTCCCCTTCGCTGACCGAATCCTCAGCCTCTTTCACGGGGCGCACTACCTCCGGCCCCTGCTCTGGCTGCTGCTCTTTCCGATGCTGATCGGCTTGTTACTGAACAACACCACCCCCGCATTCCTGCGGCCCCGCGCACTGCTGGTCATCCTCGCAATGGGACTGCTGCTGCATCTGGCGGACCGCTTCAGGCAGGCCTGCTACCTCGATCCAGACCGGGAACGGGGCGTCCATTGGCGGAGTGCGTTGCTCCAGTACGCCAAGTGGCCCCACTTCGCGGGGGCATTGCTCGACACAGCACTCGGCCGAAACGCCCCCTACGCGCTGACGCCCAAGGTCGGGGGTGGCACGGTGCGCCACCTTCTCGCACCGATGCACCTCGCACTCACCGCAACGATCACCCTGGCCTGGCTGATCGGCACCCTTCGCCACGGCCCGATGGAGCCCGTCATCACCCTGCTCGCGGCACTCATCGGCGGCATCTCACTCGCGCTGGCATGGAGCGAGACACAGTCATTCCCAGCTCCGTTCGACCCGGCACTGCTGCCCGCCAGGCGGGCCCTGCTGCGGAGCATTTTAGCGGCACGCCCCACCTGAATCGGTCGGCGCCGCGCCCCCTCCACTACTCGCGCCAGGGCCCGGCGACGAACCGGTCGATGGCGGCACACCCTTCCCCCGAAGCCGTGCCATCGGGCACCAGGTGTAACAGCACGGCGTCGGGGTTGGGTGAGGCTACCAGTTCGAGCGACCGGCAGAGTCCGCGCAGCGTGCCCGCGATCACCCACTGATCGAAATGGATTCGACTGAGCAGCACGTACCCCACCTGCTGGCCGCGGAGGTAGCGATCGAGTGCCGGGACATCGAGCGTCGCCGCCTGCACTTCACTCACCGCCCGCCTACCCGTCAGGTAGTAGATCGTCGCGGCCTTGGGCATCAACAGGGTGGCATCCATTGGCACCCGCCGCTCCAGGTCCGTGACGGCCGCAAAGAAGTCGAGTTGCCGGCGATCGTAGCAGCCGGCCGATTGATAGGGGGCGCCCCGGTCACAGCCCCTCAGGGTTCGCCATCGCGCTGCATCATTCGCCACACCGGTCACGCACAACACCCCTGACAACACTGCCGGCAACACCAGCGCGACCGCGCCTCCGCGTCGGCCGGCAAGTCGCCACGCGCCGAGCAGAAGCACCATGACGAGAAGCGGAAGCACCGGCGCAAGGAATCGCCCCAGCCGGTAAGGCCAGACCAGCAGGATGGCCGCGTAGCCGGCGAGGTAGAGGACCGCAGTCGGCTGGGTTCGTGTCAGGCTCCAGGCTCCGCCCAGGCCAAGAACACCCAGCACGATTAGCCAGAACCAGTTGTCCACCGTCGTTCCCCGCAGGGTCGGCAGACCGAGGGCCAGCGGGATGCCACGGGCACCATAGCCTGGGAGATTGCTCCCGATGCGAGCCGCGAGCGTGGTGACCATCGAGGGGGAGCGGGTCGTCGCCGGCGCGGCGTCGCTCGTCGCCGGCGGCGCCTGCGGTTCGACTTCGGGGACCTGGGGAACGGCGGGCGGTGGCTCCGGAGCCGGCCTGGTGAGGACGGCGTCTCCGATGTACGACTGCCCGGCGAGCTGCGCCGGTGCAACCGCCGTCCAGGTAAGCCACGCTCCAACCGTGAGCGCCGTCGCGAGCACGAGCCACGCCGCGGCACGCCACTCTCGCTGGTATAACCAGACCAGCAGGAGCGACAGGATCAGCGCCACGCCGAGGCTTCGGGTCAGCGCGGCCGCGATCGCGAGCAGACCCGCCAGCGCCCGCTGCCTCGACGTGGCCCCGGGGCGCAGCATGACGAGCAGAACCAGGAACGATAAAAGCATGAAGAGCGGCTCACTCGCCACCGTCCCAGCCACACCGAGCAGCATCGGATTGACCGCGGCGACGGCCAGCACCATGAGGGCAAGTTCCGCTGACCACGAGCGGACCAGGACGAACAGCACGCCCAGTGCGGCGGTGGAGCACGCTACGTTCAGGGCGATGCCTGTCGCGACCGGATCGCCCGGAAGCAGGCCGGCAAGTGCGAGGCCGAGCGGATAGACCGGCGGATACAGCGACTCGACCGGTTGCCCGACGAGAAATATCTGAGTGTAGGTGAAGTGCCGCAGCGCGCGGGCGAGCAGCAGGTACCGCGCATCATCCTGCGCGCTGGTGAGGCCGGGCACGCGGAGCCACCAGGCGAGCGTGCCATGCAGGAGCAGCAGCGCTGCCGCGAGCGCGCCGATGATCCTGGAAGGCCGAGTCTGATTCACGGGCGTATCAAAAATGATTGCGGGGCGGGAGCCTGCTCAAGACACCCATGGCCCGGGCGCGCAGCAGCCGGTTGTCGCTCGCGAGTGCGGCCTGCAGCGCGGGGATTGCCGGGCGCCCGATGCGGGTGAGCGCATCGCCCGCGGACGCTGCGACCGAGCCCGCCGTAGCGCACCAGCAGCGGGATCGCGTCGGCCGCACCCTCACCGAGGAGCGCCAGACTCGATGCGCTCGCCGATCGTTCGGGCGTGGTGCCGTAGCGCAGATCGCGCAGCTGTTCGACCAGGGTGGCCCTGCGTGATCCGAGAATCTGCGTGAGAGCCCAGTCCGCCATGTTGGCGACGGAATCGCTTGCACCGCCCAATTGTCGGGTGAGCGCCGCAACCGAGCGTTGCGCCCCGGTGCCCACAAGTCCAAGGGCGTAGCATGCCGACAACCGGGCGTGAACTGAGCTGTCGGCCAGCACCTCCACCAGGCTCGGTACGGCTTGCGAACCCGCCTGACCGAGCCAGTAGGCGGCTCGCGTCGCGACGGCGTGACGCGGATCCCGGATAGCGCCGACCAGCCGATGCAGCGCCTCGCGATCGGTCTTCGCACCGGGCCCGATCCGGTCGAGCTCGGCGATCTCGACCGTCGTGTCACCGGCCTCATGGCTGACGATTGAACCCGCCTCCCGATCGCCGCGTCGGTCCTGCCCGGTGTCGGGGCTGCAGGCAGGCAGGCCACCGGCGAACCCAGTCAGCACGAGCAGCAGCATGGCTTTCCGCGTGCAAGTCGACCGCCGGTGATCGCGGTGTCGGCCACTACGGCGTCGCCAGGAGGGCAGCATCATAGGGCCAATATAGCGGGGCGAGTCCGCAGGTCCTGATGGGGTACGGCCCCCCCCGGGGTATATTGCTGCAGCGAGCCGGGGCGATCCCAGCGCCGCGCGCAGTCGGTTGCGCTCCCCTGGTACGCTGCCGCGCTCCTTCAATGCTGCAGCTCCGCTCCCCTCTCATTCCGAATTACAATGTCCAAAGTCCTCCCCACTCAGCAACTCGGGAACCGTTGCTTCAGGCATCTGCCGGCTCCCGCCGTAGCACAATCCGCCGCGCTCCGGAGCGCCCTGGGACTCGCCTTGCTGTTGGGCGGCAACGCCTGTGCGGACGTCACCGGTGTGGCGCCTGATCCATCGACGCGACCGTCGGCGGGCGAGGCCGCGCCGGGGCCGGTCGGCGCCGCGGGGCTCGCCTACTACGTAAGTCCGACCGGGAACAACAACAATCCGGGTACCTCGGCCGCGAAGCCGTGGAAGACGATCGCCAAGGTGAACGGGCGCACCTTCGCTGCCGGTGACCGCATTCTCTTCAAGGGCGGGGCGGTCTTTCAGGGCAATCTGTCGTTCACCGCGGCTGATAAAGGGAGTGCCATCTCGCCCATCCTGGTCGCCAGTTACGGGACGGGGCGCGCCACCCTCTCAGGCGGAGCCGGCACCGCACTCTCCCTGTACAACACCGCCGGGTTCACGATCCGCAATCTTCGCATGCTGGGGTCGGGACGCACCGCAAACAGCGGCAGCGGCAGCGGCATCAGCATCTATGCCGATCTCGCGGGCGGCGTGAAGCTTCCCTATCTCAGGATCGACAGCGTTGAATCCTCCGGCTTCGGGCAGTACGGCATCGTGATCGGCAGCTGGAACGGCAGCACCGGGTTCGTCGATGTCCGCGTGACCAATTCGTCCACACACGACAATGCCTTGGCCGGCGTGTCGATGTACGCCCAGCTCCCATACATCCACCAGAATGTCTACTTCGGCAATCTGCTGGCGTACAACAACACCGGAGTCGCCGGGCGCGTAACCAACAGCGGGAGCGGGATCATCATGGGCGGGGTAAGCGGAGGCGTCATCGAGCGTTCGGTTGCGCACGACAATGGGCGATTGTGTGACGCCTCGGAGGGCCCTGTCGGTATCTGGGCCTACGACTCGGACAGCATCATCATCCAGCACAACGAGTCGTACAACAATCGCACCAATGGCCCTGCGGATGGTGGCGGGTTCGACCTGGACCAGAATGTGCGCAACTCCACATTGCAGTACAACTACTCTCACGGCAACGACGGCGCCGGCTTTCTGCTGGCCCACGCACCCAACAACAGCAACCACTCGGCCAACACGGTACGGTACAACGTGAGTGAGAACGATGGCCGGAGAAACTCGGCCGGGGCCGTCGTCATCTGGGGCCGCACGATTGGCGCCGAGATCTACAACAACAGCATCTACCTGGCCCCCTCTGGCGCTGGGGTGCCGGTTGGCATCAAGGTGTTCAATGCCACGATCGTGACGCAGGACGTGCAGCACGTGCATATCCGCGACAACGCAGTGTACGCCGCCGGAGGCCTGAAGGTCCTCTCGGTCTCGGCCGATCAGCTCAATGGGGCGGTCGACCTGCGATTCGAAGGCAACGACTACTTCGGCGGGAGCTCGGCACCCGTGGTCACGTGGGGGACTTCAACCTTCTCCGGCCTTGCGACGTGGCGGAAGGCTTCGGGACAGGAAATGCTCGGTGGCCTCACCGTCGGCTCGCAAGTCGATCCCGGGTTCACCAGCCCAGGTGGAGGAGGCACGCTCGGCAACGCCTACCTGCTTGCCAACCTGACGGCCTATCGCCTGAAGGCGACGTCAGCGCTGAGAGACAAGGCCGTTGATCTGCCGGCGACGTTCGGAATCAATGTCGGCCCGAGCGACTTCTACGGTGGCGTTCTCCCTTCCGGCATCGCCTACGATGTGGGGGCACACGAATGGCCGTAGCGCCCGTCGGCGGCCGGTAGGGGAGCGACGGCGCGCTCGGTGTGAGGCTGCTGCAGCGACATCAACCGAGCGGTCGCATCAGCGACGAGCCTTTGCGAACGAACGCCCGATACTTCAGCCTCCCTGCGGCGTGCGGGGGCGCTCCCGCGACCGCCGTCATTGCAAACGCGCTCCCGCGTACGATTCTCCAAGGTCCATCCGCTCGACACCGATCGCATCCCGGTTGTCGCCCTGATTGACCCCGGTGCGCCACACTTCCCAGTTCTTGCCCCCTTCGGCGTTGAGCAGCAGGATGGCCGGCAGTTTGGTCCCCGACCTCAATTCGCGCTCCACCATCGCGCGCCACCGGCCCCGAACCGTGGTCCGGCTGTCGAGCACCCAGGTGTAAGTCCCGTTGGCATTGACCTGGAGCGGAGGAACGTGGGCGCCGGATCCGACCACCAGGTAGCCCTTCGAATCAATCACCTCGTGGTGCGCCGTCGGCCCCAGGAACAGCGACCAGTTGCCGATGAAGTACGCCTGGGTCACCGGCGCCGCCGCCGCCCCGGTGCAAGAGTAGCGAAGGTTCCGGGCCGGGACCCAGTCGGTCATCCCGTCGGCATCCGACTTCACCTGGTACGAGCCCTTGGCCGCGTCGTAGTCCAGGATCTTTGCGCCATAGTTGAGCGGGCTCACGATAGCCACGTGCATGCCCACTCGGCACGGCGGCAGGTCCTGGGCCCTGGCTTCGTGGACCACACAACACAGCAATATCGAAAACGTGAGGCCGGCCATCGCCGGATTCTCACTCCGTGACCATCCCTGCATTGGGTCTCCTCCCGCGGGTACACCACATCAAGGACCAATTGCCGATCGCACCAGGGAAAGGTACCCTGCCGGGAGGGGAGCTCACCCGAGCTCCCGCTTCGCTGTCACCGCTGTTCCACCGCGAAAGCGCAATGGCGTCCGGCACCGCTGCTGCGGGAATCGAGACGTGCCCGGCGGGGACTTGAAGGAGACTCGACCCGGGGTGAGGCCAGTATTGCGGCGTACCAACAATCGTGACACACTTGCTCCCCTGTGCCGATCGACTCCCACAGTGCCGACGCTGGTCATGCATAGCGAGGATGACCAGATCGTCCCTTACGCCGCCTCCGGCCCGTTGAGCGCCAGGCTGGTGAAGGGCGCGATACTGAAGACCTACAAGGGCCTTTCCCACGGCATGCCGACAGCGAATGCGGAGCAGATCAACGCCGACCTCCTCGCCTTTCTCAAGGCCTGAGGGAGACCGCGCGAGGGACAACACATCGACCTCAATCCGAGGAGAGCCTGCCATGAGCCGGTCTCACATGCCCGGGCGGCTGGTCGAACCGGTCGGTGACGCCGACCACGTCGCCGGGAAGGTGGACGCGCCGGTGACGCTGGTGGAATACGGGGACTACCAGTGTCCCTACTGCGGG
>JBDTTN010000151.1:0-6671 GCA_039930625.1 Gemmatimonadota bacterium
GGGCGCTCAGCACCGCGGTTACTGGCAGCCCGAGCTGGCCAATCAGCCCGTCAACCCGCGCGGGTCCGCTGTGAAGCGATTCCGCCACCCGGCGGGCGCTCTCGGATAGATCGGCAGGGATCGGGACGAGGACGGGTGCAGACGCTGCCACCGGCTCATCTGCACGAGCCGGGCCTGATCCGGCCCGTGCGCGGGCGACCGGCGCGCTCGCTGGCTGCTCGGTCGTGGCCACCGTGACGATGGCACCGTAATGCCGCAGCAGATCATCGGCTCCGAGCAGCGGCTCGGCACCGTCGCGGATGAGCCGATTGGTCCCGATCGACGTCGGGCTGGTGATCGGCCCCGGGACCGCCATGACGTCCTTCCCCTGCGCCAGCGCCGTCCCGACCGTAATCAGCGTGCCCGACCCCTCTGCCGCCTCGACAACCACCGTGACCTGGGCCAGGGCGCTGATCAGCCGGTTGCGCCGGGGAAACGAGCCGACACCGGGACGCTCACCAGGGGGGAATTCCGTGAGCAGGAGTCCCTCGGCCGCGACCCGCTCATAGAGGCTTCGATTGGCGGAGGGGTAGATCACCCCCAGACCGTTGCCCAGGATGCCGATCGTTGTGCCAGGGGCATCAAGAGCAGCGGCGTGCGCGACGGCATCGAGTCCCCGCGCCATGCCGCTGACGACGACGATCCCCGCCCGGGCGGCCGCGGAACTGACCTCGTGACACACCTCCTCGCCGTAGTCCGAGTGATCGCGGCTGCCGACAATTGCCACCGCGGGTCGCGACAGGAGGTCCACCGCCCCGAGCGCGAAAAGCACCGTCGGTGGGTCCGGCATCTGCCTGAGTATTTCGGGGGCCCTGGCGTCTCCCGGCAGGATCACCGTGCCACCCAGCTTCTCCACGGTTTCCAGCGCCCGGATCCCGGCCGCCGGAGTGGTGGCGCTCACAGCGGTGGCAGCAGCGGGCGACATCCCCGGAATGGTGCGTAAAAACGCAAACGGCGCCGAGAGGGCGCCGAGTGCGGTCTGACAGTGATCGAGGAGAGCAGCCATTCGTACCGCGCCGATCCCCGGGGTGAGGGCGAGCGCCACGTAGGCGGCGCGCTCTTCCGCTATGTCCATTCTTCGGGCTCTGCGGAGGGGGCAGGCTCCTCCGAATCTTCGTCGGGCCACGCCATCTCTTCCTGGACCGATTCGCCGGCGCGCACCGCCTGGACCGCCTTCCACAGGTACTCCTTCAAATCCTCGACGCCGGCGCCCGAGACCGACGAGAAGACCAGCGACCCGGTGGCGCCAGGGATATCGAGCGCCGGAATCTTCGCTCCGTCCTCGAGCAGGTCTCGCTTGGAGAGGAGCACCACGTAGGGCTTCTCGAAGAGGGGCTCGCTGTAGGCCTTGATCTCGTGGCGCAACCCGTCGAACACCGCCTGCGGATTTTCGCTGTCCAGCGGAATCAGGAAGGCGAGCACGCGGGTACGCTCCACGTGCCGCAGAAACCGCAGCCCGAGCCCCTTGCCCTGGTGCGCGCCCTCGATGATGCCGGGGATGTCCGCGACTACAAAGGTCCGATGCCCCGAAAGGCCGACCACACCGAGGTTCGGCTCCAGTGTGGTGAAGGGATAGTCGGCGATCTTGGGTCGTGCGGCGGAGACGACCGACAGGAGGGTGCTCTTCCCCGCGTTAGGCTCGCCCACCAGCCCGACATCGGCGATCAGCTTGAGCACCAGTTCGATCTCGCGGTCCTCCCCTTCCTCGCCCGGCTCCCATTCGCGCGGCGACTGGTGCGTCGGTGAGGTGAAGCGCGAGTTGCCCCGCCCGCCTCGGCCACCCTTCGCCACCCGCACCGTGTCCCCGGCGTGAAGCACCTCGGCGATCAGCTCGCCGGTCGCGAGATCACGTATCTCGGTGCCGGGTGGCACCGGGAGGTAGAGATCGTCACCCGTCGCGCCCGTCATGTTCTTGCCCTTGCCGTGGCGGCCGCGCTCCGCGATCCAGGTGGTGCGATAGCGGAAGTCGAGCAGCGTCGAGAGGTTGGAATCAACCTTGACGTAGACCGAGCCGCCGTGACCGCCGTCGCCGCCGTCGGGCCCGCCCTTGGGCCGGAATTTGAATCGCGCGAACGACGAGGCGCCGGAGCCGCCGGTGCCCGCAGTGACGCGGATGGTTACCTGATCGACAAACATGCGACTCCCATCTCAGAAAGGGCGGCAGGATGGGAGGGCAAGGCATGCCTTAGCCGCGCCCGCCCTGGCCGCTGTACCAGTCTACTTTTCCGGTTCCCACCCCTCGCGGACTCCCTGCCACATCTCCTTGATCTTCTTCCACTGGTCGTACGTGAGCAGCGGATTTACCACCGACAGGGCGCCGTCCACCTGAGCAAACGTCCCCCCAGCGTGCAGCGCACCGCGCAGGTGCGAAAGCAGCTGCCGTGGCGCCTCCATCACCGCGGTCTGTGCCACCGTGCAGAGCTCGCGGCGGAGCAGATCGAGACCTGGCCGGGACATGGTGCGTCCGTACCCCTCGGTGATCATCCACAGGTCGAGCGCGGGATGCAGTTCCTTCACGTTCTCACGCAACCGCTTGTAGTTGGCGCCGTAGACGATGCCGCAGGTCTCCTCCCCCCGCGCCGTCCATTCCCCGACCTGACTGTACTCGGCCTCCGGATCACGCATCGGCGCCGGGACCCGGCCCACCTTCCGCCAGATGGCGAACGCAATCAGGGTGCGCGGATAGCCCACCATCAGCACCGACTGCAGCAGCAGCTCATCCACCCAGGGCACCGGTACCTGGTTGCTGCGACAGCCTGCGGCGCGGTCGCGCAGCTCCGGCTCGTCACCCAGCGCGATGGCCGCGGCGAATCGCACCAGGTGCAGTGTCGGTTCATCGAGCTGGGACTGCCTGGACATGACGCTAGCTCCCGTTCCGGTTCTAGATGGTGCCCCGCTGACGCGGAGCGGATCTCAAAACTGCAAGGCGCCCTGGACCCGGGTGACTCCGGTACGCGCACCGCGGGTGTTCAGCGTCGGGAGCTCCGCGTGCCGCATCACCTCAGGCGAAAGCGCCGCGAGCTCAAAGCCGAGCGCATAACGGGCGCCGAGTTCGCGGAGCACGGCGAGCAACGCGGGGGCGGAGCTCCGCATGTCGCCATCGTGCACCTTGAGTGCGATACCGAGCCCCGGGTGCGGAAGTGCGGCGCAGTAGATCCCGTCGGCCCCGACCTTGGCGATGACCGCCCCGCGGGTCGCATGGCCCAAGTCGGTCTCCAGTCGGCCCTGCCCCGCGATCAGCTCCGGGAATGCCGCCATCGCCTCCCGCAGCCGCACCGCGGCCGGTTCCTCCGAGCGGCCGAACCGGGCGTAGGCCCGCGCCATTCCGCGGAGCGGCAGCCCGAAGCAGACCACGGTGCAGCCATCGACACCGAAGCGCATCGACTCGGCGGGGCAGTCGGTCCAGCGCACCACCTCCGTGAGGATGCGCTGCTGCAGCGGATGCCCCTCGCGTTCGTACCCTTCGATCGGCCAGCCGTGGGTCCGTGCCAGCGCCAGCATGCCTGCATGCTTGCCGGAGCAGTTGCTCCACTTCGGCGTCATCACGATGCCTTGCCTGAGTACCTGCTCCGCCACGGCGGGGGAGAGCGGCGGATGGGTCCCGCAGGCGAGCGCGCGCTCAGTGAGGCCGACTTTCTTGAGCATCCCTTCCGCCACTTCGAGATGCACCGGCTCACTCGAATGCGAGGCGCAGGAGAGGGCGAGTTCCCGCGGCGTGAAACCGAACTGGTCGGCGGCGCCATCGGCCACCACCGGCATCGCCTGGAAGGGCTTCGCCGCAGAGCGCCAGAAGGTGGTCAGCTCCGGATCACCCGTCCGGGCGACGAGCCGCCCTTCGCTGTCCACGACCGCCACGGAGAGCTGATGCACCGACTCGACGAAATCACCGCGGGTCGATTCGACCCGAAGGGGACCGATCATGGGGGGCAAGATAGCTACGGCGCACCGGGAACAGGGAAACGCGAATCCTCCCTGTTCCCCCTTCCCTCTCACCCTCCATATAATTCGCTGATGCGCCTCACCACCGGTCTCCTGGCGGTCCTTGCGGTTGCCGTCTCCGCACCTCTCGCCGCTCAGGCTTCTCCTTATATACCTCTCGACGACCCGCGACTTCCGGCCTTCGAGCACCTCGTCGCCATGGGGGATGTTCCCGATCCCTCACCGCTCATCCGCCCCTTTCGGCGCGCCGACGCGGTGGGTGCGCTGGATTCAGCGCTGGCGGGGGGTGTCGCGCGGGACACCGCGCTAATTACCGAACTGAAGCAGGCGTGGGACGAAGACACCAGCGAAGCGCATTGGGAGGTCGAGGCGCGCGTCGGCACGCAGGGCTACACCCAGGCGCGCCGAGATCCGCTGCACCCGGCCGGTCCCGACGGGGTCCAGCCCTACGGCGAGCTGCGGCTGCAGGCGACCTACGGCAATGTGGTGCTGGTCAGCCGGCCAGCCATCGAACGGCGGGTCATCAAGGACCCCGACTGGCCCGGACGCCGGAACATTGAAATCGCGGGCCGCCATCTCGAGGGCTATCTCTCGGCGCAGTTTCGCTGGGTGAGGCTGTTCTATGGCCAGATGGACCAGAACTGGGGACCCGTTGGACTCCCCGGGATCGGGCTCAGCAGCTATGGCTATCCGCGGCCGCAGCTGGGCCTGGAGGTGGGCAACGATCGCTTCCGCCTCACGGCGCAGGCGGCCTCGCTCGCGGATCAGACTGACAGCACCGGCGCCGTGGTACACCGATACTTCTTCGCCCACCGCGCGAGTGCCCGCCTCTCGAAGCGGCTTTCGCTTTCGCTCTGGGAAACGGTGGTCCTCTCCGGTGTGGATCGCAACTTCGATGGGCGCTACCGCAATCCCGTCACCCTGCTGCTGCTCGCCAACCAGTACGGACTCGGCGACGACGGCAATGTGCTTCTCGGCCTCGACGTGCATTGGCGGATTGGGGAACGGACCACCCTCATGGGCCAGTTCGGACTGGACGACTTCCAGTACCAGAACCGCAGCGGACCGACCCGGACCCCGGATCGCTACGCCTTTACGCTCATGGGCACCGGCCCGCTGCTGTGCCGCCTGGCCTGGCGCGCTGCCTACACCCAGGCCTCGAGCCTGGCCTTCCGCACCTCCGACCCGTTCCAGTCCTTCACCGATGCGGGGGTCGGGATCGGTCGGGCATTTGCCGACAATGACCAGATCACCGTGAGCGTCTCGGCACCCCTCACCCGGCATTGGCTGGTGGCACCGGAGCTCACGCTGCTCCGGCAGGGTCAGGGACTGATCTCCGATCCCTTCCCCCAGGGAACCGCGCGTGGTGCGACGCCCACGCTGTTCATCGGGACCGTGGAGCGCACCTGGCGGGCGGCGGTGGGTGTGAGTGGACAGCAGGGACGGCTCGCGCTGGTCGCGAATGCAGGGATTCACCAGATCCAGAACGCTGGCCACATCAGCGGAACGAGCCGTACCCGAGTCATTGCCCGGGTACAGGCGACCATCGCACTCGGAACCCGAGGGCACTTCTAGGATGCCAGCACCACTGTCGGCAGCGCCGATCGCCCGCGGACGCCTGACCCAGCTCCTGGAGCAGATGCGTGGCAAGCGGGTCGCGGTGATCGGGGACGTCATGCTCGACCGCTATCTGCTGGGTGATACCGAGCGGATTTCGCCCGAGGCACCGGTGCCCGTCGTGAGCGTCACCGAGCGGCGTCTCGCGCTTGGCGGCGCCGCCAACGTCGCTGCGAATGTGACAGCCATTGGCGGTGAGGCCGCGCTGGTCGGCGTCACGGGCTCCGATCGCGATGGCGAGGCGCTCCGCGGCGCGATGGCCGCGGCGAAGCTCGACAGCCGCTGGCTGCTGGCCCTGCATGACCGGCCGACCACCTCAAAGACCCGCGTTGTCGCACGGGGCCAGCAGGTAGTTCGTATCGATGAGGAAGAGGACTCCGTGCTGCAGGGCGATGCGCTGGCGCGGCTGGCAGCGCTCGCGGCAGAGGCGATCGGCTGGGCGGATGTCGTGGTCTTCGAGGACTACAACAAGGGCGTCCTCGCGCCGGCGCTGATCCACGATGCGATGGCCGCCGCCGTGCGACGCAAACTGCCGTCGGTCGTAGACCCCAAGTTCAGCTCATTCTTCGAGTATGCCGGCGCGACCCTCTTCAAGCCGAATCGACGTGAGCTCAGCAGTGCCATCCCCGGCATCGACCTCGGCTCGGCGGGGGACCTGCAGGAGGCGGTGATGCGGCTTGGGGTGGAGCATCTCCTGCTCACTCTGGGTGCCGGCGGCATGGTGCTGGTGACGCGCGGGGAGTCCAGGCCGCATCTCATCGAGAGCCTGGCGCGGACGGTGTTTGACGTGTCGGGCGCGGGCGACACGGTGACGGCTTGGGCGGGGACAGCGCTGGCAGCGGGCGCGACCGCGATCGAGGCGGCGGAGATCGCCAACATCGCGGCGAGTGTGGAAGTGACCAAGCCGGGGGTGGCGACGGTGTCGCCAGCAGAGGTGCTGGCGGCGCATTCGTCGAGGTGAAGCCGACGGGCCACTGGCGCCGTGGTACCGCCCCGCTTAGCTTTTCGGCCCCGATATCATCGGGCGATTAGCTCAGCTGGTTAGAGCGCGCGCCTCACATGCGCGAGGTCGGGGG
>JBDTTN010000152.1:0-6661 GCA_039930625.1 Gemmatimonadota bacterium
CACGGTCAGCGGATCCCGCGCGTCCACCGGGGGCTTCTGCTTGAGGACCTGGTAGAGCGGGTCGCTAATCAGGATCTCCCCACCCTTGGCGTTGGAGCAGAGTCGGCTCGCGACGTTGACCGCGTCCCCGATCACCGTGTACTCCAGCCGCAGGTGGCTGCCGATGTTCCCCGCGAAGGTGTCCCCGTAGTTGATCCCGATTCCCACATTCACTGTCGGCCGGCCCGAGTCCTTCCACTGGGCGTTCAGATGCGCGATGGCGCGCTGCATGGAGATCGCCGCCTGCACCGCGCGGTCCGGGTCGTCCGCGTGGGGAATCGGCGCACCCCAGAGCGCCATGATGGCATCGCCGATGAATTTGTCGAGCGTGCCGCCGTTGGCGAAGATGATGTCCACCATCTCCGTGAAGTAGTCCGAGAGCAGCCCCGCGATCGCATCGGGGCTCATGTGCTCCGACATGGTCGTGAAGCCCCGGATATCAGAGAAGAGAATGGTGACCGGACGCTTGTCGCCGCCCAGCTTCACCGCGCCCTGCTGCATTGCGATCTCGGCCGCCACGTTGGGCGCGAAGTAGCGCTCGAAGTTGGAACGCACCATCGCCTCACGCTGGATCTGCTCGGCAAAGCGGCTGTTCTTGATCGCGATGGCCGCCAGGCCGCCGAAGGCGATCAGGAACTGCAGATCTTCGTCGCTGAAGGAGTTGGTGGCGGTGAGATTGTCGACGTAGAGGATGCCGAGCACCTGCTGGGCACTGGCCATGAGGGGAATGCACATGGCGCTGCGCACGCTCTGCAGCATGATCGATTGCCCGCCCTTGAAGCGGTCGTCTGCGGCGGCATTGTCGGTCAGGATCGCGACCCGCTCCTCCACCGCCTTGCGGGCGATGGAGCGCGGCACGTGCTGAGCCGAGCCGTCGCCGAGCCGGCTCTTGGAGACCCGCGGAACCAGCTCGCCCGTCTCCGTGCTGAGCAGCACCGAGACCCGGTCCACGCCCATGACGTCGAAGGTGGTCTCGACTACGCGCCCCAGCAGTTTGTCGAGATCAAGCTCGCCCGACAGCTTCTGCGAGACTTCGAGCAGCAGCGAAAGCTTCTTGGCGTTGCGCTCCGCGGTGCTGGCCGCGGCGACCTTGAGCTGGCCCGCCGCCTCACTCTCCGCCTGCGCCGCCGCCGAGGGAGTTCCCATCAATGCGGCAGGGACCACGCCGCTCATCGCGATCTGCTTCACGATTGTCCCGCCGGGATGCGGGAGGCTCTGGCCGGTGGTGACCAGGCGGGAGCTGCCCATCTCGGGGGACTTGAGCTGGAACACCACCTTGCCGAAGGTCACCGAATCCCCCGGTTCGAGGGTGCCCTCCGTGACCCGCTCGCCGTTGATGAAGGTCCCGTTGGAGCTGCCGAGATCCTTCAGGAAGACGCCGGTCTTGCTCGCCTTGAGCTCGGCGTGGCGGCGGCTGATGGTGGGATCAAAGATCGGGATGTCGCTCGTGACGGCGCGGCCAACCACGTAGATATGGTCGGGCGTCAGGTCGAAATCCTGGTCGCCGGCGAATGAGATGAGCTTGAGCGTCATGCGGACGGGAATATACGGGGGCTGAAGGGGCGCGTCACGGCCCGGCGCGTCCCGATCACGTTACATCGGCCCCGAGGGCGAGGCCGAGTGCCGCCATGACGGCGCGGGCCTTGGCCTCGGTTTCCCGCCATTCGGCGGCAGGGTCGGAGTCGGCGACGATGCCGGCGCCCGCCTGCACCCAGGCGCGGCCCCCCTTCATCACGACCGTCCGGATCGCGATCGCCGTATCAAGGGTACGGGCCCCCCAGCCGACGTAGCCGACCGCGCCGGCATATGGTCCCCGCCGCACCGGTTCCAGAGTATCGATGATCTCCATGGCTCGCACCTTGGGCGCTCCGCTGACCGTTCCCGCCGGGAAACAGGCGGCCAGCGCGGCGAGTGCGTCGAGCTCCGGGCGGAGTGTCCCACGCACCTCACTCACCAAGTGCATGACGTGCGAATAGCGCTCCACCACCATGAAGGCGGTCAGTCGCACGGAACCGAACTGGGACACGCGCCCCACATCGTTGCGGCCCAGATCGACCAGCATCAGATGTTCGGCGCGCTCCTTGGCCTCGGCCTCGAGCTCGGCCTGCATCGCCGCATCCTGGTCCGGGGTGGCGCCGCGCGGACGCGTCCCGGCGATCGGTCGCAGCGTCACCTCGTTGTCCTCCACCCGGATGAGGACCTCGGGCGAGCTCCCGACGACGTGCATGTCGTCGCAGTGCAGAAAGTACAGGTACGGTGCGGGGTTGAGCGCGCGCAGGTAGCGGTAGGTGAGGAAGGGATCCGGTGCCTTCAGATCGAGCCGCCGGGAGAGCACCGTCTGAAAGGTGTCTCCCGCGGCGATGTACTCCTGGATCCGGCGCACATCCGCCTGGTATCCGCCTTCAGGGTAGGGAGAGGTGTAGGCCGGCACCGGCGCGACGCCCTCGATGCGGAGCGGGAGCAGCGACGCAGGGCCTCGGAGCCGGTCGAGCCACTCCTCGATGCGACCGGTCGCCGCGGCGTGGCTGGCTTCCAGTGCCGCGCGCGATTCCCCGCCGCTCACTTCGACGTTCGCGATGATGGTGGCGCGATTGAAGAGATTGTCGAGCACGACGAGCGTATCCGCCACCATCACGATCGCATCCGGCAGATCCCGATCATCGGCCGGCGGATTGGGCAGCCGCTCGATGCTCCGCACGACATCGTAGCCGATATAGCCCACGGCCCCGCCGGTGAAGCGCGGCAGCCCCGGCAGGTTGACTGGAGGATACCGCCGCATCGTCTCGGCCATGTGGTCGAGCGGTGCCAGGTCGGTCGTGACCGTCGTCCATCCGCCGGTCGCGGTCCAGCGGCGCACCTCGCTACCCCGATAGCTGTAGACCTCACGCGGGTCCGTGGACAGAAAGGTGTACCGGGCCCAGCGCTCACCGCCCTCCAGCGACTCCAGCAGGAAGCCGTACCTCCCGCGGTGCAGCTTCGCGAAGGCGGACACCGGGGTGTCGCCATCGAGCACCACCTGGCGGGTCACGGGGACCATGCCGGGCTGGGCGCGAGAGATGAAGTCGGCGAGCGAGCCGTCAGCCATCAGCCTTCAGCCATCGATGAATGGGGGCCGAAACGTAGCCTCGGCCGGTTTCGCTGGCGAAGGGCAGTGCCGCCGACAGGAGCCTCATCGCGGAGCCGCGACGAGGTAGACGCCGCTGCCCTGCAGCCCGGCCTGCAGATTGTCAGATGACGGCCGTTCCGACGCGAGCAGACCGTAGCCGGTGGTGCTGCTCACCTGCCGGACCACTGCGAGAGCTCGCTCGTATCGACCGGTGCCACCGTACTTGTTCACCGCGGCGATCGGTGCGGAGAAGTGGACGGGGTACTTGAACCGGATCGATGCCCCCCGATGCGGCTCGAGGCTCATCTTGACCTCGACCCCGTAGATGCCCGGGCGCGGCTGGACGGTGACGCTCACCGAGTCGGGAAGGGAGTCCTTGCCAAAGACATCGGCGGGAAAGCGCAGCTCGACAAAGGTGGTGTTGTCCGGCGCACCGTGGCGCATGATGATGGTGCGGGCCGCCCCTGGGTGAAAGGTGACCACGGTATCCTCGGGCGGGATTCCCGCCATCTCGAGCACATAGAGTTGATCAAGCGGCAGCACCCGTACCGGGGTGTCCGGGTCGGGCGCTGGATTCGCAGCTCCCGTGGCTCGTCCGCATGCGGAGAGGCTGAGGAGCAGGGCGGTTGCCCGGAAGATTGCGCGGGGGCTAATTCTCACGCACGAATAGTAAGGAGTGCGGAGTGAGAAGCGAGCAGCGGGCGTGCAGGGAGACGGACCGGGAGGCGGACGTGCGGCGAGGCCTGGCCGTCATGATCGTGGTCCTGCTCCTCTGCCGGCCCGCCGCCCCGCTGGCGGCTCAGGCCTGGAACGATTCTGCGGCCGTCGCGCTGATCCGGCGCGGGATCGCGGCCCGGGCGCTCGCCGAGCCCGATTCCTCCCTGCGCAGCTATCACAGCCGGGCGCATGGATTCGTCTTCTCGCTCGCGCAGGCGGGGCAGCAGTTGCAGGGCCCGCCCCGCCTCATCAAGGCCGATGAGCTGGAAGTCGAGGTGTATTGGCGCGCTCCGGGCACCACCAGGCAGGTCATCCTCGGCTGGCGTGATGGACGCTGGCTCCCCACCGACATCAAGTACCATCGCGACCACCTCGGTATCGTCACCAGCAATTTCGGTGACCGGATCCGGATCGGTGACGGCGACGAGGTGAAGGACGTCGTCCATCCGCTCGCGGCGGAGGGGCCGGCGCTGTACGACTACCGGCTGTCGGACTCGGTCCGGGTGCGGACTCGCGACGGCACCCTGCTGCTGCAGGAGATCGAAGTCCGCCCGCACATTGCCGCAATGCCGCTGGTGATCGGGACGCTCTCGCTGGATGCGGCGAGCGGAGACCTGGTGCGCTTCCGGTTCAGCTTCACTCCAGCTGCCTATCTGGACCCATCGCTCGAGGATATCAGTATCGTGCTCGAGAATGCGCGGGTGGAACAGCGCTGGTGGCTCCCCTTCCGCCAGGAGGTCGAGATCCGGCGGCGGGTGACCTGGCTCGACTTTCCGGCACGCTCCATTATCCGTGGTCGCTGGGAGATCGGTGACTACGAACTCAACGTCGCCGTGCCGGGGGCAGTCCTTGCCGGTCCCGCGATCGGCGGCCTGCGCGCGCCGCGCGACACCGGGGGGACGTGGGCCGCTTCGCTCGAGGATGCGATCGCCGGTATCGAACAGCCGGTGGACCAGGCGACGCTCAACGCGGTGCGGGACGAAGTCAGCCGCCTGGCGGAAGGGAGGCTGCTCAGTGGACTGCCGCGGGCACGGCTCGGACTCTCGGCGATCAGCGATCTCGCGCGGGTCAACAGGGTCCAGGGGCTCGCGATCGGTGCCGGCGGCTCATTCCAGGTTGCACCTGCCGTGGTGCTCCGACCGAGGCTCACCTTCGGAACCTCAGATGAGCGAATGCTGGGTGATCTCGCCGCCACATACACCCGGCCCGGGCTCAGCCTCACCCTTGCCGCCGGTCGCCGCCTGACTGACCTCGCGGACCAGCCGATCGTCTCCGGAGTGGTGAATTCGCTGCTGGCGCAGGAGGGGGGACGGGATCTCGGGGACTACGTCCTGCTGGACGCGGCCACGCTCTCCGCCGCACGGCGGCTCGGTTCAGCCGCGACGCTGAGCGTCAGCGGCGGCATTGCGCGCTCCCGTTCGGTCCGCGCCGAGGCTTCACCGGCGAATGGAACATATCGGGCGAATCCGGCGCTGGGTGCCGGGACGCTAGGGGTCGCGCGCGCGGGCTTCGGCTACCGCTCAGCGAGTCTCACCGGCGGTGCGACCTTCGGCTTCTCGCTCAGCGCCGAAGCCGGCACCGGCGACCGGGACTACCTCCGCGGCAGCGCGTCGCTCGAATGGCTGTTGCCCGCGGGGCCGGGTGGGCTGCAGTTCCGCGCCGAAGGCGGGGTCGGGAGTCCGGAGCTGCCGGCGTACCGCAGTTTCGCAATCGGTGGGTGGGGTACCCTGTTGGGCGAGCCCTTCCGCGCCTGGGGCGGCCGCACCATGGCCCTCGCCTCGCTCGAGTACCAAGTGCAGCTCCCCTTCGTGGCGCTGCCGCTGGGCCCGTACGTATCCACCGGTCCACAACTCACCCTGGCGCCGTTCATCGCTGCCGGCTGGGCGGGCGATGAGATCGCCGGACTGCCATGGCGTTCGAGCGGCGAGCTCCGGCCGGTTGCCGGTCTCGCGATCGAATGGTTCCACCGGCTGATCCGGATCGAGGGCGGGGTCTCGCTGCGGACCGGGAAGTTCGGAATGACCGCGGACCTTTCACGGGTATGGTGGGAGGTGCTCTGAGCCGGTGAACGGGGCCACGGATGCAGTTCCATTTCGCCTGCCAGCCCATGGCCCCGGGGTCAGTGCCCCGCTACTTTTTAATCTGGCTCCGGCGCGCCGGCGGCGAATTCCCTAACCAATTCCCAGACAACTGGTTGCATGCAGTTCACGGATGAATGGCTGGTCCCCACGATGGAAAAGGTGCTGGCTCCCGAAGTCATCGCGGGGCTGCGCCTCGAACCAGCGCGTGAGCCGCAATCGCTGTGGCTCACCGTCGTCGCGCGGAAACTCGCCAGCGACGAGGATGTGCTGCGCGCCGCCGCCGCCCGGTTCCGCCTGCCCGTGGCCGACCTCGGCAACCTCGACCGGTCGGTGCGCGACGCCGTGCCCGAGCCGCTGGTACGTCGCTTCAACATCCTGCCGCTCCGCCTGACGGAATCGGTCCTCGAGATCGCGACCGCGAATCCCTTCGACATCGATGCGGAGAAGGACCTCGCCTTTGCCACGGGACGCGAGGTGCGCACCTACCTCTGCTCGCCGACCCGGATCCGCGAGAAGATGGAGGAGATCTATCGGGGCGGTGGTTCGGACATGGTCGCCCAGCTGCTGGGCAATATGGACGACCGACTCCAGGTCACTCAGCTCAGTGAGGACGACGGCGCCACCGATCTCGCCGCCTCCGCGGAGGAGGCGAGCCAGCGCCCCGTGGTGCGGCTGGTGGACCTGATGCTCTCCGACGGCATTCTCTCGCGGGCGAGCG
>JBDTTN010000153.1:0-6645 GCA_039930625.1 Gemmatimonadota bacterium
AGATCGTCGAACTGCCCGTCCTTCACCGCGGCCAGGAAGAGCCAGACAAAGACGGCCCCAAGTACCAGCACCACCGGCAGGAGAATCAGGATTCCGCGCATCGCTCTTCCCTCCAGACCATTCGCTCGACCCGCGCCGCATTCCAGATCACCAGCACACTGGAGATCGGCATCAGCACGGCGGCGACCAGCGGATTCACCAGGCCGGCCGCCGCCGCACCGACCGACGCGATATTGTAGGCGATCGACTGGTTCTGGCTGAGCCGCACCATGCGCTGTGCCGCCCGCGCGGCGCGGATGCCGGCGACGAGTGGTGCGAGCGACTGGGTTCCGATGATGCCATCGGCCATCAGGATGCTGCTGGCCGCGCCCGTCGCCATCGCGATGCCGACATCCGCGGCGGCCAGCGCGGGCCCGTCGTTGAGACCGTCGCCCGCGAAGAGCACCTCTCTCCCCTCCGCCTGACGAGCGCGGACCCACGCCGACTTGCTCGCCGGGTCGGCTCGCGGGATCGCGGCGTCGACTCCGGCGGCTGCCGCGATGCCGGCAGCGGCTTCCGCGCGGTCACCGGTGAGCATGGTGGTGCGCACGCCGAGCCCCCGTAAGGTCCTCACCGCCTCACGAGCGTCGGCGCGTATGACATCGCCCAGCCGGATGAGGCAGTCCTCACCGACTAGGCGTCCCGCCGGCCCGTGGACCGAGACTGCACCGGACTCTCCCGACCGCAGCTCCCACCGCTCCCCGTCGATGACGCCCTCGATGCCCCAGCCTGCGGTCTCCCTGATGGCCGTTGCGCCGGGCAGTGGAATGCCGCGCCGACTCGCCTCCGCGGCAATGGCCGCGGCGATCGGGTGAGTACTGTAGCGCTCCAGGCCGGCCGCGATCCTGAGCGTCGCATCGCCGGCATGCGTGACGCTGATTGCGCCTGAGGTCAGCGTCCCTGTCTTGTCGAGCCCGGCTTCATCGACCCGGGAGAGTCGAAGCAGCGCATCCCCCGAACGGAGCAGCAGTCCGCGCCGCGCCGCCGCGCCGAGCCCGGCGGCAGCCGCCAGCGGCTGCGAAAGGGCCAGGGCGCAGGGGCAGGCCACCACGAGCACGGCAACCGTGCGTGTGACCGCCACATCAACTCCTCCCGCGAGCCACCAGCCCAGGAAGGTGGCGACTGCGACGAACAGGGTCGCGGCGGTGAACCAGGGCGCGATGCGATCGGCGGACGTCGGGGCGAGGCCGCGATCCTGAGCGGCGAGCAGCTCGGCGGCCATGCGATGCACCACCGTCTCGCGCCCGGTGGCCTCCACCTCGATGGTGATGGCACCGTCGGCGAGGAGAGTCCCCGCGACCACGGAGTCGCCCGGCCCGACGAGCACCGGAGCGGCCTCCCCAGTGACCAGGGCCATGCGGACCTGTCCGGAGCCCTCGACCACTCGCCCGTCAGCCGCCAGTTCCTCGCCCGCCCCGACGTCGATGCGGTCGCCAGGGCGCAGTGCGGCGACCGGGACACGCTCCATGCGGTGATCACGCACCCGTCGAGCGGTCTGCGGCACCGAGCCCGCGAGCGCGGAAGCGGCCTCCGACGCACGGCGTCGCCCACGAGACTCGAGGACCCGTCCCGCCAGGAGCAGCGCGACCAGCATGGCCAGTGAGTCGAGATAGCTGTCGATCCCTCGCATGGTCTGGATTACGCCGTGGGCGTACAGGATCGCCACGCCGAGCGCGATCGGGAGATCCATGTGCAGAACCCGGTTCCGCAGCGCGCCCCACGCGCCACTGAAGAACGGCTCGGCGCACCAGAGAGTCACCGGGGTCGCGAGCACCAGGCTGGTCCAGCGGAACAGTGCCGCGTAGCGTGGGTCGATCGAGCCGTACCACCAGCCGGCGTAGAGGCCTTCGTACAACCCCATGATGGCGAGCGTCGCGATCGCCGCGACGCCGGCCCGCCGCAGCAACCCGCGGTCCGGCGCCACCGCCTCGCCGAGCGGCCGGGGCCGGTAGCCGAGTGCGGCGATGCGGCGGGCGAGGGCGGGGAGATCGGTCTGGGCAGGATTCCAGCGGAGGGTCGCGCGTCCGGTGGCGTAGCTGACGGTAGCGCGCTCGACACCGGGCGTTCGTTCGAGCACCCGTTCGGTCACCCAGACACAGGAGGCACAGCGGAGTCCATCCACGACGAGACGCGCCTCACACAGTCCCCCTTCCAGGTCCGTGACCGGGAGGGCGGACCAGTCGCTCCCGGTGTCAGGCGTGGGCCGCGGGGCGAACGCGCTGCGGTCGAGGTAGTAGCGCTCGAGCCCCGCGCCCCGGATGATGGCCGCGGCCATTTCGCAGCCGCGACAGCAGAAGGCGTCGGTTGCCCCCTCGACTGCCGTCCCGCAGTGCGGGCAGCTTGCGATTCGGGCGGCTGCGTGGGCGATCAGGGATCCGCCCGAGCCGTCACCTGGCTTCGGTGCTGTAGGAGCGGACAATGGAATCGGCACCGTGGACGGCGAGGTAGGCAAAAATGACGTTCACAACGACGACAATGACGAGTCCGAGCGCGATCATCCGGGGCCAGCGGTGATCGGGCCTAGTTGCTGTTGGTTCCAATCTTCCCCTCCGTCTTGAATGTGGCATCGAGTTCGACGTCGTGGGACGGTGAGCTGACGTGGACCGCGATCGGGATGGTGCGGGGCAGGTCCGCGCTCGCCTTCATCCTGATGATCAGCGGTATGGTGGCGCTCTGGGTGGTGTGGAGGGAAAAGTCCTGGACGGTCACATCCTCCGCGGGTAGCCCCTCGACGCGAATTCGGAACGCGACGGGCGCTGGGGCGGGATCCTTGCTGGTCACCCGGACGAGATAGGTATTCCGCACGAATCCGTCGGCGTCGATGATGAATAGCGACCCCGGCGCGCGCTGCACCGTGGCATCGAAGGGCGCACGCCCCAGCATCAGGACAGCGACGGTCGCCGCGATCCCCGTCAGGATGCCGCCGTACAGCACCGTCCGCGGTCGCAGCCGGCGCGGCTGCTTCCCCTGGCTCTCGGCCATCGAGCTCCAGGTGATCAGCGTCTCGTGGCCGAGCTTTCCCATCACGATGTCGCAGGCATCGATGCAGCGGGCGCAGGCGATGCATTCGAGCTGGAAGCCGTTCCGGATGTCGATTCCCTGCGGACAGACGACGACGCACTTGTTGCACTCGATGCAGCGGCCCGCCTCGGCGGCGTCTGCGCCCCCGCGCGGCTCCCCCCTGGGAATCTCATACTGGACCATCAGCGTCTCGGCGTCGGTCAGCGCGCTCTGGAACCGGGCGTAGGGGCAGAGGTAGTTGCAGAACTGCTCCCGGAACCAGGCGAGGTCGAGGAACCAGACCGCGGTGAAGATGCCGACGATGGTGTATTCCAGCGCGCTTGCCTGACCGCTCCAGAGCGCGCGGGCTCCGGCGAAGTAGCTCGCGAACGACATCGAGATCACGATCGAGATCGCCAGATAGGCGCTCCACTTCACGGCCTTGCGCCAGAACCGGTCGAGGCTCCAGCCGGCCTGGTCCCGCTTGCGACGGCGGACCCAGTCGCCCTCGATCCACTCCTCAAAGGGGCGGATCCAGGTGTCCAGGAAGACGGTCTGCGGGCAGGCGAACCCGCACCACAGCCTGCCGAACAGCGAGGTGAAGAAGAACAGCGAGAAGGCGAGAAAGAGCAGCAGGAAGAGCAGGAAGATCGTGTCCGACGCGGTGAAGATGGCGCCGAAGAGATGCAGCCGACGCGCCGGCAGATCGATCAGCAGCGCCGGGTTGCCCTTGATGACCAGCCACGGGGTAGCGAAAAGGATGAGGTGCAGCAGCGCGAAGGTGCCCTTCCGCGCGCGCTGCCACGGACCGGTCACCTTCTGCTCATAGATCCACTTCCGCTGGTTCGCGAACAGCATCCCACTGGCCTTTCTCGCGGGTCTCTCCGGGCTCACGAATGCCCGGTGGAGTCCTTCTTCGCCTCGTGTTCCTCGGATTCGGCATCGTGGCCGGTCGCCGCCCGATTCCTGGAGACCACGTAACTTGCGACTTCGGCGACCTTCTCCGGGCCCAGGATCGGACCCCAGGTGAGCATCCCCTTTTCGGGGACGCCGACGGTGATCGTGTGCAGGATCTGCTCCGGGTTCCCGCCGTGAATCCAGATGGTGTCGAGCAGGTTGGGGCCGATCCCGCCCTTCATGTCTGCGCCATGGCATGCGACGCAGTTGACCTTGAAGAGCGCCTCGCCCGCCTCGACCGCGGCCGGGGTGATCTCCAGCTTCGTGGCCACCGCCGCGGCCGCCAGCTGCGGCCAGCGCCTGTTGGCCTCCGCCATCTCCGCCGCGAACGCCCCTGGCTGGGAGCGATGGGCAATGAAGTGATAGTATGCCACGTACGCCACCGCCCACACGATAGTGAAGTAGAACAGCCCCAGCCACCAGTTAGGCAGCGCGTTGTCGTACTCCTCGATGCCGTCCGACTCGGCCGAGTGGCCCATGACCTGGTTCCGTCCGGTCTCCTTGCTCACGACTCGCCTCCGTCATTGAGGGGAAGGCGGCTGTCCGCCTCCCAACGCGCCCGGTTCCGCGCCGTCCAGGCCCACCAGACCCAGAAGAGGAACGCCAGGACGAACACCACCGTGGTGAGAGCCATCAGCCAGCCCAGCTGCGCGCCATCGGCCGCTTCCCTGATGATCGGGTTCATGGCGCCCCCACCGTGGCCGGTGGGGCGGCGGCCTGCTGGGCGGCGATGGCCGCTCGACCATCCTTGCCGAGACGCTGGAGGTAGGCGATGAGCGCGATGATCTCGCGGTCGGGCTCGGTGGTCACGCCCGCCTGCTTCAGCCGGTCGACCACGCCCTGGGCCTGCTCCTGCATCGCCGCGCCCGCGCCGGCGATCTGTTCGTCGGTGTAGGGCACTCCCACCCGCTTCAGCGCACGCAGCGACGCCTGGATGTCGGCCACGTCGTAGTTCTGGCGGTGCAGCCACGTATAGACCGGCATCACGCTGCCTGGCGAGGTGCTCCGCGGGTCGCGCATGTGCTCGTAGTGCCAGGCGTCGGGATACTTCCCGCCCTCCCGCTGCAGGTCGGGCCCCATGCGCCTGGAGCCGAGCAGGAATGGATGGTCGTAGGCATACTCGCCCGCCCTGGTCCACTCGCCATACCGCAGCACCTCGGCCCGCATCGGCCGGATCATCTGGGAATGGCAGAGGTAGCAGCCTTCGCGGATGTAGATGTCGCGGCCCGCGACTTCGAGCGGCGTGTACGGTGTGATCCCCGGCAGCATCTCGGGTCCGGCCGCGCTGGTGAAGAGCGGCACGATTTCGACGATGCCACCGATCAGGATGGTGATGGTCACCAGTACGGCAAAGATGGCGCTCTTGCCCTCAAGCGTGCGGTGCGCAGCGGAGTAGCCGCCCCCATTGGTCTCAGTCATGGTTCGTCTCCCTCAGCTCGCTGCCGCGGCGGTAAGCGGCGCCCGCTCGGCCACGGGACCGCGGATGGTCTTGAACAGGTTCCAGGCCATCATCAGGACACCCACAAAGAACAACACCCCGCCCAGGAGTCGCAGCCAGTAGAACGGCGCCAGCTGATGCACAATGTCCACGAAGTTGGGGTACTTGAGCTGACCCGCATCGTCGAGGGCGCGCCACTGCAGCCCCTCGGTAAGCCCGGCTGCCCACATCGACACTGTGTAGAGCACGATGCCGATGGTGGCCATCCAGAAGTGGGTGGTGGCCCATCCCGGGTAGGCGAGTTCCTTCCGCTTCCACAGCTTCGGGACCAGCCAGTAGAGGATGCCGAAGGTGATCATCCCGTTCCAGCCGAGGGCTCCAGCGTGTACGTGGCCGATAGTCCAGTTGGTGAAGTGGGAGAGGCTGTTCACCGCCTTGATCGACATCATCGGGCCCTCGAACGTGCTCATGCCGTAGAAGCTCACCGCCACGACGATGAACTTCAGGACGGGGTCGGTGCGCACCCGGTCCCAGGCGCCGCGGAGGGTCAGGAGGCCATTGAGCATGCCGCCCCAGGAAGGCGCGATCAGCATGATGCTGAAGACCATGCCGAGAGTCTGGGCCCATTCCGGGAGTGCCGAGTAGAGCAGGTGGTGCGGGCCGGCCCAGATGTAGAGGAAGACCAGGGCCCAGAAGTGGATGATTGAGAGCCGGTAGCTGAAGATCGGCCGGCCGGAGATCTTGGGCAGGAAGTAGTACATCATGCCAAGAAAGGGCGTGGTCAGGAAGAACCCCACCGCGTTGTGACCGTACCACCACTGCACCAGTGCGTCGGTCATGCCGGCGTAGATGGGGTAGGAACGGGCCAGCGTGGCCGGCACGGCGAGACTGTTCACGATGTGCAGTACCGCGATCACCAGCACGAACGACATGTAGAACCAGATCGCGACGTAGAGGTGCTCCACCTTCCGGATGGCGATCGTCCCGAAGAAGTTCACTGCGAAGACGACCCAGATCACCGTGATCAGAATGTCGATCGGCCAGATGAGCTCAGCGTACTCCTTCGACTGGGTCAGACCGAGCGGCAGGGTGATGGCGGCGCAGACGATGATCAGCTGCCAGCCCCAGAAATGCAGCCGTGAGAGGGTGTCGTTGAACATGCGCGTCTTCAGCAGCCGCTGCATCGAGTAGTAGATCCCCGAGAAGCAGAT
>JBDTTN010000154.1:0-6609 GCA_039930625.1 Gemmatimonadota bacterium
GATCTTCAGATCCGCTATCGCAAGCCCGCGCGATACGACGACATGATCCGGATCCGCAGCCGGATCCGTGATGTCGCGTCGCGCCGGGTCATCTTCGAGTACGACATCGAAGCCGCCGACAGCGGAACCCATCTCGCCGACGCCGAGACCACCCTGATCTGCCTCGATCAGCAGCACCAGCTCTCCCGCCTCCCCGATGCCGTCATCACGGCACTCGGTGGCCGGGTGCGGAGGCCGGGCGGATGAGATACCGGCATCTCTGTGCAGCAGTGCTGCTGCTTCTCCCTGCGGTACTCCACGCGCAGGGGGAAGAGGCCTCCGTCGAGATCTTCGCCAACATCCTCGCGGCCGAGGACTCCAGGCACCTGGATGAAGCCGTCTTTCGGCGCGCGCTCGCCGATCCGGACAGCAGCGTGCGGCGAGAGGCTGCGCTCGCCCTCGGCCGGATCCGGGACCCTGCCGCGATTCCACTCCTTGCGCCGCTCCTCCGCGATCCCGATTCCCTGGTTCAGACCACGACGGCCTTTGCGCTCGGCCTCCTTGGCGATTCGGCCGCGGCACCGCTGCTGCTCGCGCGGGCCCGTGAGGCAATTCCGCTCGCCGGCCCGACTGCGCTCGAGATGATCACCGCCGCCGCCCGCGTGGGAGGCACGGAAGGGGCCCAATTCATCGGGGCCGTCTTCGACCGCACAATCTTCGGCGACCGCGACGACCAGAAGTACCTCGCCCAGCGCGCGGCGCTGGAGTCCTGGCGGCTCGGCGCTCGCGCGCCGATCGACCAGCTGCTCGGCCTGACGCAGGCGCCGACCGAGGACGCTCGCTTCGCCGCGATCTACTCCCTCGGCCGACTCAAGAGCCGCGCCGCGGCGAGCCGGATGATCGATGCGCTGACCGACCGCCCGGCCCCTACGGTCCGTGCGGCGGCGGCACGGGCGCTCACCCGGGCCTATGCCGACTCCGCCGGGCTCGGCAGCGAGACGGTCGCCGATCTCCTCCTGCGCGCCACGCGGGATGAGGATGCCAGTGTCCGCGCCAATGCGGTGCGCAGCCTGGCAGGATACCGGCTCCCGCGGCTCGCCTCACAACTCCTGCCGCTGCTCGGCGATCAGAACCTGAACGTGCAGGTGGAGACGGCGCACACCCTGGGAGAGCTCGGCGGCAGCGGGGCGGTGGAAGAGCTCAACCACATCGTCAGCGGCACCAAGGGGAGCTTCGCACGGCGGCGGGAGGCGTTCCTGAGCCTCGCTCGGCTCGACACGACGAGCTTCCTGGTTCAGCTGCCGCCGTGGGCCGAAGGCACCGACTGGCGCCTGCGGGCCGCCGCGGCGCAGGGCTGGTCCTGGGTCGACATGCAGCGCCTGGCGCCGTTCCTGGCCGATCGCGACAGCAGGGTGGCAGCGGCCGCGCTGCAGGCGTGGAGCGACAGGCGTACCGGCACCGATCCCGCATTCGTTAGCGCGTGCCGTTCGCTACTCGCCAATCGCGATGCCGCCATCCGGAGCCTCGCAGCGGATGGGGTCGGTACTGCCGGAAACCCCGCGGATATCGCCGTGCTCGTGGCTGCCTACGGCCGTTCCACCCGGGACTCTTTCCCGGACGCGGCCCTCTCCGCGTTGCGTGCCATCGTGGCGATCACCAGCGCGCAATCCGCCAATGCTGAGGAGCTCGAACGGCAGGCGCTGGCCGGTATTCCGCGACCCGACGACTACATCATCCGCCGCTGGGCCGACGAAAACTGGCCGGCCGCCGCGGAGCGCTGGGGCAGTGCCTATCCGCTGGAGACCCACCGCACACTCGAGGACTATCGCGCCATCGCCCGCAGGTACCTGATCGGACCCAGCGACGCGCGCTACCCTCACGTGAAGCTGGATGTGGACCAGCTGGGCACCATCGAGCTGATCCTGTTTGGGCCGGAAGCTCCGCTCACGGTGGCCAATTTCCTCTCGCTGGTGGACCGGCACTACTTCGACGGGCAGCGGTTCCATCGGGTGGTGCCCAACTTCGTGGCGCAGGCCGGCGATCCGCGTGGCGATGGCTGGGGCGGCCCCGGCGGCGCGATCCGCGACGAGATCAATCCGCGCCGCTACAAGGCCTACGTCCTTGGCATGGCGCTCTCCGGTCCCGATACTGGGGGCAGCCAGTGGTTCCTCACCCTGAGCCCGCAGCCGCACCTCGACGGCGGGTACACCGTCTTCGGTGAGGTGTACGACGGAGCGCCGACGCTGCTCCGCATCACCCAGGGCGACCTCATCCGGACGATTCGCCGGTGATTCGCCGCGCCGCCGCGCTGCTTGCGCTGGGAGGCTCCCTCCTCGCCGCGGCTCCCGTGGCCGCGCAGTTCATCCAGCTCAACGAGAACAAGGTCCAGTACCGCCAGCTCGACTGGCAGGTTCTCAAGGGTCCGCGGGTCGATGTCTACTACTATCCGGCTGAAGAGCGCCTGGCACCGGCTGCGCTGGCATACGCGGAAGAGACCTACGACGTCCTGATGCTGAAGTTCGGGCATACCGTCACCGCGCGGATCCCGCTCATCATCTACGCCTCACACGCCGATTTCGAGCAGACCAACATCCTTCCGTTCACGCCGCCGGAAGGGCTGCTGGGTGCGACCGATTTTCTGAAGCGCAGGGTGACGATGCCGTTCCGCGGCAACATGGCGGAGTTCCGGCACACCCTGCGCCACGAGATGGTCCACGTCTTCCAGATCAGCCTGCTCTATGATCGCTACGTGCGCTCGCCCCGATCGGCGCAGATTCCGCTGCCGCTCTGGTGGACCGAGGGCCTCGCCGAACTCTGGTCGGCGGGGGAGGATGCGCGCGATCAGATGATCCTGCGCGACCTGGTGCTGAGCGGCCGGCTTCCGCGCCTGCAGGACATCTCCTACGTCACCGGCGGCATCGTCTACCCGCTGGGCGGAAGGATTCATCGCTGGCTGGCGGATACCTACGGCGACTGGCGCATCGCGGAGTTCTACCGCGAGCTGTGGCGCTACGAATCGTTCGAGGACGCAATGCAGGCGACCTACGGCCGGAGCCTTGCGCAACTGAACGAGGAGTTCCAGGTCGCGATGCGGCGGACCTACTACCCGGTGGTGGAAGACCACGCCTCGCTGCGCTCGAAGGCGCAGTTCCTGGCGGGAGCGGCCATCAAGCCGACCTATTCGGCAAACGATACCACCGGCGGCGACGTGGTCTACGCCTCCGGCGCCAGCGGCTTCATCACCATCACGCAACGGGCTCTCGACGGAAGCCGATCGCAGGCGATCATCACGGCGGGCCGCAGCGTCGCCTTCGAGAATCTGCACGCCTTTGACTCCCGTATCGACGCATCGAAACCGGGCCTCCTGCTGCTGAGCACCAGGTATCAGGACCGGGATGCGCTGGTGGTGTACAATCGGAGTGAGCACAAGGTGGTGGGGCGGTACCAGTTCCAGTCGCTGGTGTCCATCCTCTCGCCGGTGTGGGGGCCGGACGGCGCTTCGGTGATCTTCAGCGGCCTGGCCGAAAGCGGGGTCTCCGATCTCTACCGCGTCAGGCTTCCCGGCGGTGAGCTGGAACATCTCACCGATGATGTCTACCAGGACCTCGACCCGAGCCTCAGCCCCGATGGCTCCCGACTCGTCTTCGCGTCGGACCGGACGGCGGGCGGGCTGGATGACGCGGTCAACCTGTTCACCATGGATCTGGCGACACGAGAGATTCGCCAGCTCACCAACGGTCCGTGGGCCGACGAGACGCCGCGCTGGATCGAGCCGAATCGGATTCTCTTCAGCTCCAGCCGGGATGGCGTCCTCAACGCCTTTTCGGTGGACACCCTGGGTGACGGGCGCAGGGAGACTTCGGCGTGGACCGGCGCCTTCGATGCCGCGCCGGCCGGTGACCGCGATGCCCTCCTGGTCGGCGGTTTCCAGGATCTTTCGCTCGGCATCTACCTCTATCCCGGCGACTCGGCGGCACGGCAGGAGACCTTCGCCCGCACCGAACCGGCACCGCACAGCGCCTGGACGTGGCCGCTGAGCAGCATGCCGGCGGTCGCCGAGGCCAGCGGCCGGCCCTACCGGCGGAAGTACAACCTGGATTTCGCGGCGGGAGAGTTCGCCTATGTGCCGAGGATCGGCACGGGGCAGGGCGCGACCATCTTCATGAGCGATCTGCTCAGCGACAACCTGCTGTACTTCAACCTCTCGACCTTCCAGGGGCGCCAGTTCCGCTCCGTCTTCGAGAACATCAGCGTCCTCGGGCTCTACATCAATCAGACTCGCAGACTCAACTGGGGCGTGGGAGCATTCCGTTTCAAGGGCAATCAGTACGCCGGGGATTTCCAGGTCGCCTATACCGAGAGCTCGAGCGGCGCCTTCGGCATGCTGCGCTATCCGCTCTCGCGGTTCACCCGAATCGAGGGTCAGGCGACGATCGAGCACTCCGACCGTTTCGACTTCACCCTGCCGGTTGACCAGCCGCGCCGGGTCGGATGGATCGCGAATCAGTTTGTGTCGTTCGTGCACGACAACGCGCTCTGGAGTGAGACCGGTCCCATCGATGGCCACTCCCTCTCCTTGACGGCCGGCGTCTCCAACGATTTCAGCAACGCCCGATTCGATTCCTACACCACCATCCTCGATGGTCGGCAATATCTGCGGCTGGGCCGGAAGAGTGCCGTCGCGCTTCGCGGCATGGTGTTCTACAGCGGAGGGGACCGGCCTGAGCGGGTGAACATCGGCGGCACCGTCGGCCTCCGCGGCTACCCCAATTACGGCTACATCATCGGTTCGCGCGCCTGGATGGTGAATACCGAGCTTCGCTTCCCGCTGCTCGATTACTTTACCTTTGGCACGCCGGTCGGACCGATCCGCTTTCCCGAGGTTCAGGGCGCCTTCTTCGCGGATATCGGCAAGGCCTGGTTCTTCAGCGACGAACATCGCGCGGTCCTCGGCAGCTACGGTGTCAGCTTCCGCTGGCCGCTCTTTCCGGGCCTGGTCTTCCGGCTCGATTGGGGCCGCCGGTTCACCGATAATCAGTTCAACGGGTACGCATTGCAGCCGGAGCAGACGCGGCGCAGCTTCCTCCAGCTCTTCTTCGGGTATAACTACTGATGCCGCAATGGTTTCGGCTTGACCCACCGATTGCGCTGTCCTATCTTGCCCTCGGGCTGGTGGGCTGCACCAGCAGTCAGCCGGCCTTGGTGCCGGCCGGAATGCAGACGGTGCCGCTCGAAACGGTGAGTCCATGGGTGGCCGCGACCACGCCGCGCGCGGGGGTGCTGCACCGCTTCACCTGGCTCTACCAGGATGAAAAGGCGAGCAAGGGTGGCCGAGGCAGCGCCCGGATCGCGATGCCTGACAGCCTGCGGTTCGATATCGCGGGCTCGCTGGGAATCGGCAAGGGATCGGCGTTTGTGGTCGGGGACAGCGCCCTCTGGGTGGTGCCGGAGCGTTCGGTGCAGGACCTGGTGCCGAGCTTTCCGCTGCTGTGGGCGATGTTCGGCGTGGCGCGACAGCCGGATCCCTCGGATCGGCTCGCCGGCCTCGAGACAGAGGGACGCATCGCCTGGCAGTACGCCAACGGACCCGATACCGTGAACTATCTGCGGGTGACGGGGGATCCAGTCACTCTTTACTCGGAAGTTCGGCACGCGGGCAAGGTCGTCGGAAGCACCCAGATGACGACAAAGGCGGATGGTACGCCGCTCAAGGCCAAGCTCACGGTGCCGACGGTGCCGGCCAAACTGGAGATCACCTTCTACGCGACCGTTCCCACGCGGGTCTTTCCTGCAGCGACCTGGGCTCCTCCTGCCGAGCCTTAGCACCCTCGCGCTTGCGGGCTGCCTGTACGGGTTCACGGGGGGTGGTTTTCCGCCCGAGATCAAGACGGTCGCGATCCTGCCATTCGACAACCTGACCGCCGAGCCGACACTGACTCAGGAAGTGTCCGACTCGGTGCGCGCCGCGGTGCAGAGCCGGCTGGGACTGCGTCAGGCGGGTGAGGCGTCCGCCGATGCCATCGTCCGGGGCAGCATCAGTCGCTACGAACCCGACCTGCCGGTCGCTTTTACCAGCGGGCCGAACAGCACCGCCCCGGTCAGCAAGCGTCTGATTCAGGTGACCGTTTCCGTGGAGATCGTCAACAAGGATGGCAAGTCGCTCTGGTCCCGCAATGGAATGACCCTTGAGGGTGAATACGAGCCTGGGAAGGACACCGAAGCGGTGGCCCGAGGGCGCGCCCTCAGCAAGCTGGTGACGAATATCGTGGATGGAGCACAGTCACAATGGTGACGCCCAACCTCAGGTCGCGACGCGGCGGCAGCACGTCGGGTTGCCTGATCTCGCTCGTAATCTTCGTCGCCGCCGTCTACTACGGCATCCACCTCGGCCAGCCGTGGATGCGCTACTACCAGCTCATCGACGAGATGCGGGTCTCCGCCCGGCTGGCCCCGACACTCAGTGACGGTGTGATCCAGCGGCGCCTGGAACAGAAGGTGGACGAGCTCGGGCTCCCGCCGGAGGCCAAGAAGTTCCACATCACCCGCTCCGGCAAGCCACGGAAGATCGTCATCACGACGGAGTACTCCGAGACGGTGGTGGTACCGCTGCTCACCCACACCTTCATCTTT
>JBDTTN010000155.1:0-6591 GCA_039930625.1 Gemmatimonadota bacterium
TGGTAGCTGCTGCGAAAGCGCCAGCCGGAGGGGCTCTTCGCGTCCTGCAGCACCAGGTGATCGCGAGCCCGGCACTCCGCCCGCCCGTACCAGCCCCGGAAATCGAGCGAGTCGCTCCGCAGCATCGCCTCGTAGCGGCTGCAGGCCTCGGGAAACCGCGATTCAGCGAGTGCGGCGAGCGCGAGCGCCCATTCCCGATCGCGAGCCAGCAACGGCGGATCGGCGCCGAGGCCGGCCAGCGCGTTGTCCCGCCACACGTCCGCCGGGGCGCCGGTCCAGCTCTCCGTCTGCGCCAGCCACATGTGGGCCAGCCCGTAACCGGGATCGAGGGTGATGGCGGTGGTGAAGTGCTGGACGGCCGCGGGCAGGTCCCAGCGGGCGAGCGCGACGTGGCCGGAATCGTAGGCCTGCCAGGCCGCGACCATGCGCGTCCCCATGGCGCCGCCGGCGGCGGCGGGCGTCGTGGCCCTCGGCAGCAGCAGCGAGTCCGCCAGCGCGGTAAAGCGCTGGTCCGCGTCGGCGAGATCTCCGGCCAGGGTGACCGTCTGCTCCCGCAGCACCCGGCCCCGGCGCCGGACATCGTAGAGCACCCCGTGCACCCGGATGGAATCGCGGAAGCGGTAGACCTCGCCGCTCACGAGCCGACCCGCCTGGGCGCGGCGGGCCATCCGGAGCAGATCGTCGATGGTCGGCTCGTGGCCGAGCTGTTCGAGCTGGTCCGAGGTCCAGCGCGCGTCGACCAGATCGACGTCCGCCCAGCGGGACAGGGCTTCCTGAATCAGGCGGCCGCACTGGTCGCCTGACAAAAGCTGGGGAGCGGCCCCGTCGCGGTGCACGAAGGGCGCGACCAGGTGCAGCGACGGATTGCCCGCCCGCCACGACCAGGCGGAGTCGGTCGGCACCTGCACGTAGACCGCGTAGGCCACCGCCATCGCGGCCAGCCCTGGCAGACCCATGCGCCGAAGCCAGCCGGGCAGGGGCAGCCCATCAGTCGGCGCCGCAGGCGCGAAGGGTCCCGACCAGGCGCGGCCATCTCCCAGAGCCGCGATGGCGTCGCTGAACTGCTGCGCGGTCTGATAGCGGTCGGCGGGATGCTTGGCGAGCGCCTTGCCGACCAGCAACTCCAGCTCACGAGTGAGGGCCGGCCGTCGAGCGTGCACCGGCTCGGGTGCGGCCTCGATGTGCTGCACCACCAGCTCCTCCGGCGTGGAGCCGCGAAATGGCGGCTCGCCGGTGAGCATTTCGTACAGCACGCAGCCGAGACTGTAGAGATCGCTGCGACCATCGACACGGGAGCTGTTCTGGGCCTGCTCCGGACTCATGTAGGCCGGCGTGCCCAGCAGGCCGCGACCGAGCTGAATTTCATCCCACCCGCCGGCGCTGATGGCCCGGGCGATGCCGAAGTCAGCGACGACCGCCTGGCCGGCGATGAAGAGGATGTTCTCCGGCTTGATGTCGCGGTGGATGACGCCGTGGCTGTGCGCGTAGGCGAGCGCCCCGGCCACCTGGGTGGCGACGGCGAGGGCATCGGCAACAGGGAGCGCGCCTTCCCGCTCCAGCCGCTGCCGCAGGTTTTCCCCCGGCACGAAGGGCATCACATAGTAGATGAGCCCGTTGTCTTCGCCGGAATCATGCAGCGGCAGGATGTTCGGGTGGGCCAGCCGGGCGGCGACCTCGATCTCGTGCAGGAAGCGGGGCGCCCCGTCGAGCGGGCCCCCTTCGATGTGGAAGACCTTGATGGCGACGTCTCGGCGGTGCCGCTGATCCTTGGCCAGATAGACGACGGCCATGCCGCCCCGCCCGAGCTCTCGCTCGATGGCATAGCGGCCCGCGAGGAGCAGCGGCACCTGCAGTGGTTCGTCGGTCAGGGGTCCGTCCCGGGGAGTGAGCGGGTGGCTGATTCTAGGCCGCCGGCCGCCCGTCGGCTACTACCTGGATCACATTCTAGAACGCGGCCAGGCCGGTGATCGTCTCACCCAGGATGAGGGAATGCATGTCGTGGGTCCCCTCGTAGGTGTAGACCGACTCCAGATTCGCCATGTGCCGCATGGAGTGATACTCCGCCAGGATGCCGTTGGCTCCGAGCAGCCGACGGGCCTCCCGGGCACACTCGCAGGCCATGTTGACGTTGTTGCGTTTGGCGAGCGACACCTGCTGAGGGGTCATGGTCCCCTGATCCTTGAGCCGGCCGAGCTGCAGGGCCAGCAACTGCGCCTTGGTGATCTCGGTGAGCATGTCGGCGAGGCGGACCTGCTGAATCTGGGTCTGTCCGATCGGCCGGTCGAACATCACCCGATTGCGGGCGTAGCTCAGCGCCTCGTCGTAGCACGCCATCGCCGCCCCGACCGCGCCCCACGCGATCCCGTAGCGAGCCTGGGTCAGGCACATCAGCGGGCTCTTGAGTCCCTTCGATCCGGGCAGAATCGCGTCCCTGGGCAGCCGCACATCCTCGAGGATCAGTTCGCTGGTATCGGAGGCCCGGAGCGAGAGCTTGCCCTTCTGGTCGCGGGCGCTGAATCCCCGGGTATCCGTCGGGACGATGAATCCCCGCACCGAATGGGTATCGGCGAGGTCGCCCGTCTTGGCCCACACGACCGCGACGGTGGCCTGGGATCCGTTGGTGATCCACATCTTGGCGCCGTTCAGCACCCAGCCATCCGCGGTCTCCCGCGCGGTGGTGATCATGCCGCCGGGGTTGGACCCGAAGTCCGGCTCGGTCAGCCCGAAGCAGCCGATTTCCCTGCCCTGCGCCATCGGAGGCAGCCAGCGCTTCCGCTGCTCCTCCGAGCCGAAGGCATAGATCGGATACATGACGAGCGCGCCCTGCACCGACGCGAAGGAGCGGATTCCGCTGTCGCCCCGCTCCAGCTCCTGCATGATGAGACCATAGGCCACGCTGGACAGCCCCGCGCAGCCGTATTCCTCCGGCAGGTTCGCGCCGAGCATGCCTAACTCGGCCATGCCGGGAATGAGCTGCTTCGGAAACCGCCCCTCGATGTAGGCGTCACCGATGACCGGCATGAGGTGGTCATCCACCCAGGCGCGGACGGTGTCCCGGACGGCGCGCTCCTCCTCGGAGAGGAGTCCGTCCATCTGATAGAAGTCGACGCCGGTGAATGCCATGGTCGTTTCGGGGAGGCCGAAGGAGTTGGGTGACGCTCAGAAGTTACTGTGGCGGCGCTCCCGCCGGGGGCTCCGGGTGATGCCGCCAGGCCAGCCTGCCCGTCCGGACCCGGCCCACTCGTCCGAAGGCGGCACCGTCCAGCCGACATCGCATCATCGCTCGGATCGCACCGCTCTGGGAGTGATGCCGACTTCCATGGCCTTGCGGCGGAACTCCGCACCATGATCCACGGGGCGGCCGGTCTCCGCCTGCCACTGGTGCACCATCTCGTGGAGGAGCGTCTCCCGCGCTGCGGCCCAGCCGTCGCGCCGCAAGTGCCGTCGCCCGAGCGCGATGTGAATCGGGCTTCCGGTCTTCCGGTCGATGCGGAGCTCGCCAAGCCGGGTCTTCATCCGTGCCGAGATGAGGATGGGGATGGAGCCGAGCGTGCCGCCGAAATGCTCGCGGTTCAGGGCGTGGAACTCCGCCTGCAGCTGACCGAGAAGATGCTCGTCCCCCGGCCGCAGTCTGGGTGGGCGGCGGGGCCGGACGGGCGCCGTCGCATGATCATCGGCAGGGAACGCGAGGAAGATGCGCTTCGATTGGAGTCGCGTGGCACGCCGTGCACCGGGCGTCACGAAGCGCACGATTGCCTGCAGCACCTGATCCGGCGCCTGGGCGTAGCCCTCGTGCAGCCGGAACAGCTTCCCGGGCACGAACGAGAGCATCACCTGGCGATTGCGGTGGGTCCGGATTTCTCGGAACGGCGGGAGGCCGAGCGCGCGCAATCGTTCGACGAGTTCGCGCTCACCCAGTTCAGAGTTCCGAGCTCCGAGTTCCGGGTTCGCATTCGGCGACCTTGGCACCCGGCACCCGGAACCCGGAACCTGTCCGAGCAGGCTATCCAGCCAGAGCGCGAGCTGCACCGCGGTGCCTCACAAATTGGGAGCTGTCGCCACGGCGGAAGGTCGCGTCCGCACCAGCGTAGATGTAGTGGTCCACCTGGATTCGCCCTGCATCGATGCGAATCAGGTTGAAGGCAGAGGGTCGGCCCCCGCGGGTGCGCACCGAATGGGTGCCCGCGGTGCTCACCACCAGCCGGCCATCGATCTGCCCGGCACCTTCGGTGTGATCGTGGCCGCAGAGCACCACGTCGGCGTCGAGGGTGAGCAGCGCGCGCTGAGCCGCCAGCGGCCGGGCGAGGCCCCAGCGATGGGAGAGCACCCCAGGCAGCACGTTGTGGTGCAGCACGGCGAGTCGCACCGCGCCCTCCGGGGCGGCGGCGAAGACTCCGCGCACCCGCGTCACCTCGCTCGCGGGCAGGTGGCCCTTCACCGCCATGTCATTGGGATTGAGAGTCAGCGACCCCCAGGCCACGCCGTGCGCGGACAGCATCCCGGCGACGATTAGCCCGTCACGCTCGAGCACCGGCGTGAGATCGTCACCGAAGTAGCGACGCCACTTCTCGTACATCACCCGCTGACCGAACAGACCGAGGGGACTGCGCCACCATTGCACGTCGTGATTGCCGGGAACGATCAGATGGGGAGCGACCGGTGCGAGGGCCTCGAGGTAGCGGAGGCCGCACTGGAACTCCCCATGCCGAGCCCGCTGGGTCAGGTCGCCGGAGACGACGATGACTCGCGGGTTCAGCGTGGGGAGAAACCGTTCGAGTGCGCCGAGCTGCGGCAGGTCCGCGCGGGCGCCAAAATGGAGATCGGAGAGGTGAGCGACGACGACTTCGCTCACCAGACGACTCGGACCCGGTAGGTCAGCGTCGCCTTGCCCCGCGCCGGCACGGACACTGGAAAGCTGGTCCGCGTGGACGACAGCTTCACCGGCTTCACGCTGCTGGAAACGACGCTCCACTCGCCCCCGCGCTGCTCGATGACATCGATCGACACCGCGGCGTCCCCCGCATTGGCGAGCACCACCTTGTAGTCGGCCGTCGCGATGGTGCGCCAGCTGCCACTGAGACTATCGCGCTTGGTGCTGAACGAGGTCTGGATTCGCTTGGCCGTCAGATCGAATGCGGTGCCGGCAGCGAGCCGGAGATCCTCGCCCGCCGGGGAGTGATCGATTGCCGCCTCGCCGATGAGCTGCAACCGACCGGCGCTGTCGGGCTCGAACAGCCGCACCACACCACCGGGAAGGGGCCGGTCGCCGAGATCGGTCTTGCGAGGACGCTGCACGGTGTAGGTGACGTTTACGGGTACCTCCTCCTCGTCGCCGTTCTGAGCCAGCCCGCCCCAATAGGGCAGTTGACCGAGAAGTTCATAGGTCTTCCTGACCTTGGCCGCAGCGGGGGGAAACAGCCCCACGGTCGTGATCACACCTGGCTCGAGTGAGGCACGTCCCGGCAGGGTGTACAGGTGAAACTCGCCCACCTTTTCCTGGCTCGGCGCCGACGCATCCATCCGGGCGGCCTTGGCCACCATCAGGCCCTCCTGGCGCGCGCGATTCTCTCCGGGAGCCTGGGCGACGTTCACCTGCCCCGCCAGCAGTTGCAGTTCGGCCTCCTTGACCTGCAGCGTGCCGCCATTGACCATCGCCAGCCCGCTCACGCGGGCCGAGGTGCCGGTGATGACCACCTGGTAGCTCGCGAACCAGCCTCCCCCCTGGGTGAAGTAGGCGAGCGCCAGATCCTTGCGGGCCTGGGCACTGGTCAGGGAAAGCCGCAAGGTGGGTTCCAGCAGCACCACATCCGCCGGCAGCTGCGGCGAGCCCGGGCGCTCGAAGGTGATCGTTCCGTCAGGCAGCCTGTAGCGCTCCGGGTCGACCCCGACCAGTTCGGCGCTCAGCGTGTCCTTGCCATTCCGGAATATGAGCCGGCGGCCGACGGCGCGACGCATGGCACTGGCATAGTCCACCGCGCCGTCGTAGGCCGAGCCGACGATGGAGACGTTCGAGTCGAGGGTGAACACCGTGGCGGGATCGACCGGACCAAGCGCGACCCGCTGCTCGGAATCCCCCCTGCGGATGTCGAGCGGGACCAGCCGGCGGACGAGTACCCGGCCATCGTTGTAGAGCGTGAGGCTGACGGGCGCCGGGCTCTGCGCCGCGAGGGTCGAAGCGGCGTGAGCCGAGAGGAACACGAGGGCGGTGAGCGCGAGAACACCGGATCGCGCCACCATACCATGAAGTCGCTCGCTGGTCATGAACATTGTGGGTCTCCCTGCCGTGAAAGTCACCGTGGCAACAGCTCGAGGGCAACCCGCTGGACCACTTTGCGGACGACGATGAACGTGGTCAGCACCGCCAGCAGCCCGTAGAATCGCGCGACGGGAAGCGGGGGCAGGCGCAGGATCACGTACAGTCCGACGAGGAGGGTTGCCGGGAGAGAGATGCGGCGGGCAAGACGATTTGCACGACGGTTTCGTTCGGCCCGGCACTCGGGGCAGAGCTCACCCCAGGCCAGTCCCGCCACCCGACGTTCGCATCGGGCGCAGGGGACCTCAGCCCACCCGCTTGGCGACAGCATCCCCGAA
>JBDTTN010000156.1:0-6575 GCA_039930625.1 Gemmatimonadota bacterium
TCCTGGCTGCCGAGCCGGAAGATCACGAATTGCAGTTCGTCGCCCGTGGTCATGACACCTTCTCCAGTACCTGCCACCGTGCAGCCAGCGCTTCCAGGTTGAGGATCGGCACCCAGGTATTGTCGCGCCGCACCGCGCCGAGGCTCCACGCCTCCGCACCCGACTCCATGGGCGCGGCGAGGATTTCCTCACGGGGAGCGGCATCCGCTTCATCGACTTCGAGCGCGATCCAGCGCCGATTCACTCGAGCGATCACCATCACGCCGGCGCCGGCGTCACTTGGGCACTCGCGCCCCCCGACGAGCGCACCGAGGTGGAAGAGCGGCACCAGCCGGCCTCTCGCCGTTGTCACGCCGCGCATGGCCTGCACTGTCGTCGGTACCGCCTGCACGACACCGAGGTCGGTCACCTCGGCGACATCCGCGAGCGGGATCCCCAGCAGCCGCCCTTCGCTGCGGACCAGTAGTACACCCCGGCTCGTCATCGGCGGGGAAGCTCCCGGAGCAACGCACCGGCTCGGTCCGCGATCGCGCCAAGCGGCAGCACGAGATCGGCGCCACCGGCGTCGAGCGCGGCGCCCGGCATTCCGTAGATGGTCGATGTGCCCCGGTCCTGCGCGATCCCCACGCCCCCCGCGTCGTGAATCGCGCGCAGGCCGGCGGCGCCATCCCGGCCCAGCCCGGTCAGCACGACTCCGATCGCCGCTGCGCCGAAGCAGGTCGCGACGGAATGGAAGAGCGGATCCGCCGAGGGCCGCACTCCCCACACCGTCGGCTCCTGATCGAGCGCAAGCTTGAGACCCTTCGAGCGCATCTCCACCCGCATATGATAATCCCCCGGTGCGAGGTAGGCCGTGTCGGCGCGTACCTCCATGCCATTTTCCGCCTCCACCACGTGCAGGGCGCTGAGGCCGTTGAGTCGCTCGGCGAGGCTCCGGGTGAATCCGGGCGGCATATGCTGTACGATGAGCATCGCGGCTTCAAGCCCCAGCGGCAGGCCGGGGACCAGTTCGGCGAGGGCTCGCGGCCCTCCTGTGGACGCGGCAATGGCAACACACCGTCTCGCCTCTCCGGCGGGCCGCGCGAAGCGGGCATTCGCTCCGCTCGAGCGAGGCCGAGCCAGCACCGGCAGCCTCCGCACGTCAGAGGCTATCGCCGCCCGCAGTGCGGCGAGCAGTCTCGGCGCGATCTGGAGCGCCGAAATCCTGCCATTCGGATCGTCCTTTGCCACCAGCTCCACGGCACCGAGTTCCAACGCCCGAATCGCTGCCGGAGAGCCGTGGCCGGCGTGGGCGCTCACCACTACAATCGGCAGTGGCGCCTCCGACATGATGTACCCGATGGCATCCAGGCCTCCGAGTTCAGGCATCTGCAGGTCCATCGTGACCAGGTCCGGATGCAGCGCATGGACCTGTTCGAGCGCCTCCAGGCCGTTCGACGCGGTCCCCAGGACGCGGAACTCTCCCGACCCCGCCACCAGCTCGCTCACCAGGCGCCGGAAGAAGGGACTGTCGTCTACCACGAGAACACCAGGAAGTTCAGAGGACCTGCTCACGCTTCCCCACGGCCTGGACGGTGATCGATCCGGTACCCGGATTGAACCAGACCGACCGCCCCTGCCCTCCACCGACGGTTTCGCCGACGATCGGGATGGCCAGCTGGTTCAGCACTTCCCTGACTGCGATCACATTGCGGTCGCCCATCTGCATGGAACCGGACGGCACCAGATTCTGGAACATGCTGGCGCCGCCGACGAGCCGCGCGACGAGCCGGCGCCGGTCTGCGCCGAGGCCGATCATCTGCTCGAGCATCGCGGGCAACGCGGTCTGGGGAAACCGCCCCGGATTGTCGCTCGACCGGCTGAGCGATCGGGAGGGAAGCAGAATATGAGCGAGTCCCCCGACGCTGCTGCCCGGATCATGCAGCAGGATCGCGACACAGCTCCCCAGGCCCAGCGTCGCGAGTTCCGTGTCTCCCTTGCTGGAACGGAACTCGGCCACCCGCACCACGATCGCGTCCGCCATCAGGCTGCCTTCCGGTAGATCCGCTCCCGCGGGTCAACCAGATCGAAGCGGGCCCGCGCCGGACCGAGGATCGACTCGACCTTGCCGAGCACCAGGACGCCTCGCGGCGCGAGCTGGTCGGCGAAGCGTTCCATGAGCCGTTCCTGGGTCGGCTTGTCGAAGTAGATGATGACGTTGCGACAGAGGATGAGGTCGTAGATGCGGGAGGCACCCCGCGGACCGGTCAGCTCCAGGCGATGCACATCCACCAGGGCCCGGAGCGCCTCACACACCGCCAGCCGGCCCGCTCCCGCGGCGACGCAGTAGCGGGTGCGAATGGCGGGATCGACCTCGCTGAAGGCGCGTTCCGGATAGGAGGCGGCGGCGGCGCGCTCGAGCGATTTCCGGTCGATGTCGGTGGCGTCGACCTGCACCCGGGCGAGCCACTCGCTGCGGCCCATCCGCTCCAGCACCAGCGCGACCAGCATCACCAGGGTATAGGGCTCCTCGCCGCTGGCGCAGCCCGCGCTCCAGGCCCGAAGCCGGCCTTCCCGTTCGGTCAGCAATTCCGGCAGCAGATGAGTTCCCAGCGCGTCCCAGGTCTCCCGGTTGCGGAAGAAGTTGGTCACGTTGATCGTGAGCGCATCGGCGAGCAGGTCCAGCTCGGCGGGGGTGCGATCGAGGACCCCGAGATACCCCGCATAGTCCGGCACCCCGCAGGCGCGCATCCGCACGGCGATGCGGCGGCGCATACAGCGGTCCTTGTAGACGCCGATGTCCAATCCGGTGTGGTCCGCGATCCGTGCGGCCAGCGCCATGAAGGCCGAGTCTTCGCGATCGCTCACGCCGTCGCATCCAGAGTGTCGAGATTGGCGCGGGCGAGCTGGTGCCCGGGGTTGAGTTCGGTCACCCGCTTCCAGCAAATGCGTGCGCGATCGCGGTCGCGTTTCTTGTAGGCGATGTTCCCCATCTTGAAGTACAGGTCGTCTCCGAGGTCCGGGCTGAGCTTGGCCGCGCGCTCGTACGACTCGTAGGCGTCCTCGTAGCGACCGGCGCGGTACAGCAGGTCGCCGAGATTCTTGGAGATCTGCGCGAGCGACGGGTCTTCCGCGAGCGCCGTTCGGAGCATCATCTCCGAGCTGGCCAGGTCGCCTCCCAGCTCCTGCATCGCCGCAAGATTGTTGCGCAGCGCCGCACTCGTGGGATGCGCGATGACGCCGCGCTCCGCCACCTCGAGGGCGGCAATGAGATCCCCCTGGCACGCGGTGGCGAGCGCCATGGCCCAGAACCAGGTCGGCGGATGCAGGCGATCTCCCAACAGTTCTCCCGCCCGCTGCAACCGGCTGACGGCCACCTCGGGGTCGTTGCGCTTGAGAGCGGTCACGCCCCATCCGATCATGATCCGTGCATCGTCGCGCGCCTTGGACGCTGCCTCGGCGTAGGTGGCTTCGGCCTCGGCGAGGCGACCGAGCTGCTCGAACGCAAAAGCGAGATTGTGAAGCGCTGCCGGGCGGCGGCCGCCACGCTCCGCCGCCTGCTGCAGCACATCCACCGCTTCCAGCCAGCGTGCCTGCTTCAGCGCGATCAGCCCGAGATAGAAGAGGGCGCCCATTTCGTCGGGGCGGAGCTCCGCGACCCGACGGAATTCACGCAGAGCCTCGTCGAGCATGCTGGTCCGGTAGAAGGCAACGCCGAGGTTCTGGTGCTCCTGGACCCGGACATCGTTGGCGCGCGGAGGCGCAGCCTTGGCTGAAGTCCCGACCCGACGGACGTAGCCGGCGGTGATCAGTCCATAGAGGGCCTGCGCGGCCTCGAACTCGATGAGTGAGCACTCGTCAACGACCTGGCGGACGTCCCGGCTTCCGTCGAGCAGGGGCAGGATGCGGCGCTGGTGAGTCGAGAGTTCCACTTCCTCGCCGGGGGCGCGGGCGGGATCAACGGCGAAGATCAGATCGAAGCTGGGAATCTTCTTCTCGATCTGACTCCATTCATCCACCCGCCGCGCGCCCTCCAGCAGGAGGCTCTCGGGATTGATGGAGACGGTATACACCTGCTGCTCCGGCTTGACTCCGGCTTCGAAGTTGAAGGTGCCCTGCACCCAGGTGAACAGGTGATACACCGCCTCTTCGATCTGCAGAAACAGCAGCTGCTCCAGCTGCTCGCGGCGCACCGCGCCGAGTTCGATGAGGATGTCACCGAGCCGGCGGTCGCGATGGACCTCCTGCAGCCGGATGGCGTGGTCGAGCTGCTCGGCCGTCACCATCTGGTTCTTGCGCAGCAGGTCGCCGATGCGGTCGCGCCGGTTGACGATCGAGGCGTAGGCGATGCGGCCATCCTCGAAGTAGATGTAGCCGAAGTTCTGTCGGTCGGCGACGGCCAGGCAGCCGGTCTTCTTTCCGAGCGCGAGCAGCTGCAACACGTCGGGGAGGCTGGCTTCCTTGAGACTGCCCTTGATCGCCATCAGCGCACCTCCTCGATGAGGCGGTCGGTGATGTCGGGCCAATCCCACACGAACTTCTCGCGACTGCGAAGGCTGGCGGTGGGTGAAATCAGTCCGCTGGTACGCCCGCCGGTCGAGCGCCGCGCCGGAGCCGCCGGACTCCCCTCCAGCACCTGCCGCGCGAGGCCGGCAGATGGCCGCTCATTGTCTACCTCGCCGGCGTCAAGCACCCGCTGTACCAGGCCCTGCAGCGCCCGCACGCTCTCGACCGGACGGGCGGCGAGATAGGCGGCCAGTTCAGGCTCCGCCTCCCCCGCCTTGTCGCGGAGGATGCGCGACACGATTGCCTCGCGAACTTCCCGGTCCGGCTGCGGCAGCTCCACGACCAGACCCGCTTCCAGTCGGGTGCGCAGGCGCGCCTCGATCCCCTCCAGCTCCTGCGGCGGCACCGCCGATGTGAAGATCATCTGGCTCCCCGCTTCCGCGAGGACGTTGTACAGCCAGAAGAGCTCCTCCTGCGTGCGGTCCTTGCCGGCGAGCAGATGGACATCATCCAGCAGCAGGGCCGTGATCCGGCGGTAGCGCGCTCGCCACCAGGTCACTCGGTCCTTGTCGATGGCCTTGATCAGGTCATCGACGAAATCCTCCGCGCCCAGACAGGCCACCACCATGCCAGGACGCTCCGCGAGGACGTTGCCCATGCCATGCAGCAGGTGGGTCTTGCCGACACCGGCCGGCCCGACGACTACCAGCGGATTGAATTTCGTCCCAGGCGACTCCAGGATGTCATGGGCGGCGCGGGTCACCACCCGGTTGGCGGCGGATTCCACGAATTCGTCGAGACGCCAGATGGGAGACGGCCCCATCGGCGGGCTCAGTCCCTCGCGTGCCTTCTGCACCTCTGCCTGCGCCTCGGTCAGGCGATCGGGATCATGGAAGCAGGGCAACCCCGCCACCGCGGCATCGAGTTCCCGGGCCTCAGCGCCCAGCTCCTTGAGCCGCGCGATGTCCTCCTCGTAGTCGCGTAGCGCCGCATCGGGATCGACAGGCGTCTCCCCTTCGAGGAGTCGCTGCAGTCGCTCGGTACGGTAGTCCTCGCCTTGCCAGCGGACGATCGCTTCCGCCACCCTGCCTCGCCACGATTCGACCTGCCGCGCCACCGCGGATGAGATCTCGGAGAGGAACGAACCGAACTCGTCACCGCCGCCGACAGGCGCAATCACCGCCGGCGGGGCGCTGTCCTCGATGACAGCGATCGTCTCCGGACTCGAAGCTGCCACCTCCGGTGCCGCGCGGGCCGTGGCCGGCATCGTCTTCGCGAGGACCGCACGCGCCTCGGCCGACGTCAGCGGGCTGTCCCGGACGGCCTGGAAGGCGATCAGCCGGTTGAAGGCGCCGATCAGCTCCCGGACGCTGCCGATCGGCAGCGACGCGACGGCCTCGACGACGCTCTGGTCGAACTCTGCCTTCCGCTCCTCAGCCTGACGGCGCAGAATGGCGACGCGGGTTTCATAGTCCGGCGCGGAGATGTCGATGACCAGACCACCCGCAAAGCGCTGGATCAGTCGCTCATCCAGTGCCTCGATCTCGTTGGGGGGCCGATCGCTCGACAGCACGATCTGCCGGCCTGACGTCAGCATGCTGTTTGTCAGGCGGAAGAGCTCGGCCTGCATCTCGCGCCGATGGGTCAGGAACTGGACATCGTCCACCAGCAGAATGCCGACGTCGGTGTAGCGGCGACGGTAGGCTTCGCCCTGCCCCGCGGCGATCGCCGCGTGAAACGACTCCACGAACTCATCGAGGGTGAGGTACTCGGCGGTCATCTGGGGATTCACCGCGACCGCATGGTGCCCCATTGCCATCAGCAGGTGAGTCTTGCCAAGGCCCGAACCGCCATAAATGAAGAGCGGGTTGTAGACTGCGCCGGGCGACTCCGCCACGGCCCGCGCGGCGGTGACCGCGAGCCGGTTCGCCGAGCCGACGACGTACGTGTCAAATCGGAGTCGCGGGTTGAGCCGGGTCATCAGGCAGCGCCACTTCCAGTGGCGGCGAGACGCTTGAGCACCATCTCCGAGATACCCTTCAGGGTCTCGAACACGCCGGCGCCACGCAGGGCATCGCCGGGGAAGCTGC
>JBDTTN010000157.1:0-6563 GCA_039930625.1 Gemmatimonadota bacterium
CGAGGGACCGCGGTGACCAATCCGGTCGTCGCTCCCTCCGCCATACCGGACGATATGACTTGAAGGATGAGGAGAGCACATGCGCGCGACGACAATTCGGACCGCAATGATCCTGGCACTCGGTGTCCCGACCCTTGCAGTGGCGCAGACGCCGGTTGACCGGGTAGGAAGCTGGGAGTTCAGTATCGGCGGCGGCATCACCGTCCTCGACCGCGACCTGCTCGACGCACTGGCCGCCGGGCCGGCGACCACGCGATTCACCAAGAGCGCCGACCCCGGCCGGGTGCTTCCCACCGGTGCGGTGCGCGTGGGCTACAACTTCAGCAACAATCTGGGATTCAGCATCGGCGCCGCACTGGCCGGTGGGTCCGGCGTGACCTACCTGTCCCCGCAGGCGGCGGTCACCTACACGATCAACCTGAATGCGAAGACCAGTCCGTTCCTCATGGCCGGGCTGCAGGGCACCCGCATCAGCGGACAGAATGGCAATCGGGCGCATCCGACGTGGGGCGCCCATCTCGGCCTGGGTGTCCGGTCGATGGTGTCGGAGCGGGTCGCGCTGCGGCTCGAGGGCCGCGTCGCGCGGGAGTACTATCAGCGGCCAAGCGGGGTGAAGGCGGCGTTCATTCCGGTTGCGATCCTGGGCCTGTCCTACTTTGCCGGCGGGCGGCATGCGCCGGCGGAACCGATGATGTCAACGGCGTGCAATTGTCCGGCGCAGCGCACCCGGGTTGATACCGTGCGCATCACCGTCGTGGCGCCACCGGCACCACGCCCGCCGATCGTGCTCCGCGATACGCTGGTGCTCGAGGGGGTCAACTTCGACTACGACAAGGCGGAGCTGCTGCCTGACGACAAGGAGATTCTTGACCGGGTGGCGGTGGCGCTGCTGGAGCCGCAGTGGGCCGCGGCCCGCTTTGAGGTGGCGGGTCACACGAGCGGTATCGGGACGGCCCAGTACAACATGGATCTCTCGGTGCAGCGCGCCAACGTCGTGGCAGCGTATCTGGTCTCGAAGGGCGTGCCCGCCAGCCGGCTGACCGCGCGGGGCTATGGTGAACTCAGCCCGCTCTATCCCAACGACAGCGAAGGCCGCAACTGGAAAAACCGCCGGGTCGAGCTGCGGCGACGTACCCAGTAGGTTCGCATCAGGGGCGGGCTCCGGCGGCCGCCGGTACCGCTCACGGCGAGGACTTCCCGGTCTGCTGCAGTTCCGGCCGCCAGTTGAAGATGACTTGCAGGCTCCGCGACTGGGCATCGCCCGAACTGAGCATCAGGAACCGCTTGCCGTCCGGATGCACGTCGTAGCTGCGGTAGAACTCCTGCAGCACCAGCCCCGGCCGGGAGAAGAGGAGCCGGGGGGCGCTGTGCTCGAACTGCGGACCGGCACCGACCGTGACCGCATACATGTCGCCACTGGCGTTGCGGTAGAACAGTTCGCGACCATTCCGGCTCCACAGCGGCTCCAGGCCGCCTGCGACCGAGATGGGAAATTTGGCCGCATCGACGTTGGGAAAAGGCCGGACGTAGACTTCGCGGCTGCCTGACTCATCGGAGACGTAGGCCAGCCAGCGTGCGTCAGGCGAAAGCGCCATCGCAAAGTTGTCGTACTGCGACTGCAGCAGCACCCGCGGTATCGTGTCCACGCCCCGCTCCATGACCAGCAGGTGCCGGGTGCCCTGCGCGCTGCCCTCGGAGCGGAACAGCGTGTATCGCCCACCCTGGTCGAACCAGAGTTCATCGTAGTCCCGGGAACTTCCTCCCACTGCACGAGCACTGTCACTGCCGTCCGCTCGGCGCATCCACGCGGTACGGTGGGTATTGCGCGTGGCGAGGAAGCCGATGTTGCGACCGTCCGGAGTCCAGACCGGCCGGTCGGCGTCTTCGAGGTCAAAAGAGATTCGACTGAAACCTCCGGTGCTGAGCTGCTTGACCCAGACCTGGCTCCCGCCTGACACACTCTGGGCCACGGCAATCTGCTTGCCGTCCGGTGACAGCGTGGCGGAGGAGAAGATCCCCTTGAGCGTGGTGTCGACCGGCACTGTCCGACCGGAGCGATCGACCCAGACGATGCCGACATTGCCGCCGCGCCGCTGCTGGAATACGAGGGTCCGGTTCTCGGCGATCGCGAACTGCACGGTGCCGTTGGAGATCTCGTCCTGCACGTCCTCCAGCGCCAGCACGGGCGTGTCGGTAAGCCGGCGCTTCCCGGCGTCGTAGTGCGCGACCAGGACTCGCCCATCAGCGGCACCGATGACGATCAGGTTCGGGGGCAGGAATCGCGCGGTGGAGCCCTCGGCGAGATCCGTCACCGCTCCCGTGCCGAGATCGATGACCCCCACGCGGTTCGAGCCGAGGGATCCCTTCCACAACATCACCAGCGCCTGCCGGCTGCCAGGGAGGATGTCGGGGAAGTCGTGTTCCTTCTGCCCGGTCGCGGAGTCCGGATAGGAGATCCGGGTGACGGCGCCGCCAGTGGCGGCCACGCGGGAGAGGCCGCGGTAGCTGTTGGTGAAGTAGATCTGGCCGTCATCGCCCCAGTCGGCCCCACCGAAGGAGGCGACCGAGTCCTGCACCACGGTGCGCGAAATTCCGCCCGCCGCGGGGACGACCTTCATGGCGGTGCGTCCCCCCACCGCGGTGAAGTAGCCGATCGTTTCACCATCCGGCGAGAAGAACGGGGCGAAGGCGCCCTTGGTATCCGGCAGCCGGCGCGCTTCCGGTTGATCGAAGTCGCGGACATACAGGGCCGCGTCGGCGCCCTCACTGCCGATGAATGTCACCCGGTTGCCTGACGGGGCGATGGCGAGCCGGATGTTGCCGATCGGCCGGATTGCGGCGCTGTCGCCCAGGTCGAACGTCGCCCGGATCATCTCCGGCGTGTCCTTCCCGCGCGGCCCCGTGAGCCGACCGATCAGCACTCCGGCGAGCAGCATAACCGCCGCCGCCGCCGCGGTCACCTGCCATCCGCGCCGACCGAATTGCGCCACGGGCTGAGCGGCGGTGCGTGCCATCGTGCCGTGCACATTCACCAGCGCCGCCGCAAACTCCGCCGCCGTAGGATAGCGATCGGCGGGGAGCTTCTGCAGCGCGGTGAACACCGCCGCTTCCACGTATGCGGGAATGGTCTTACGCTGGCCGGTGAGCGCCCGCGGATCCTCGGTCATGACTCGCGCGATGATCGCCTGGGCGGTGGGGCCGGTGAAGGGCGGTTCCCCCACCAGCATCTCGTAGGTGATGCAGCCGAGGGCGTAGACGTCGGAGCGGGCGGTGATCTCGCGTTCCCCCATTGCCTGCTCGGGACTCATGTAGGTCGGGGTGCCGAGCGACATGCCGGTCTCGGTCATCCGCCCGCCGCCGGCCTTGCTGGCGGCGAGCGCGATGCCGAAGTCCGCGACGAGGGCCCGGCCATCGTGCAGCAGGATGTTCTCCGGCTTGATGTCGCGGTGGATAACGCTGTGGCGATGGGCGTAGTCGAGGGCGCCGGCGATTTCGGTCGCGATGCGGACCGCGTCGGTGATCGGCAGTTGCTTCTCCCGATTGAGCCGGTCGCGCAGTGATTCCCCCTCGATGAAAGGCATCACATAGAAAAGGAAGGAATCGGCGGCACCGGAATCGAACAGCGGCAGGATGTGCGGGTGCTGCAGATTGGCCGTGGTCTTGATTTCGGAGAGGAACCGGTCGGCACCGATCACCGCTGCCAGTTCCGGCCGCAGCACCTTGATCGCGACCTTGCGATCGTGCTTGAGGTCCTGGGCGAGATACACCGTGGCCATGCCGCCGGCGCCTAACTCGCGCTCGAGGCGGTAGCGGTCGGCCAGGGCGGTGGTCAGACGTTCGGGAATCATCGCGGCGCCACCTCGGCTACCCAGATGTCGGCCTGATGTTCGCCGGCCACGAAGTAGAAGCGCGAGCCATCGGTATCGCCGACGCCGCGGACCGTTCGCGGGTCGCCGTGGTCGAAGCTCACCAGCTTGCGCAGCGCTCCGCTCCGGAGATCGACGCTCCAGTATGCCGGGTCCCCCTGCTGGTCCTCGGAGAAGATGTAGAGCCACCGGCCATCCCGCCCCATCCGGGCCCAGTTGGGATTGAACCACGAGGGTGGCCGGAAGACCGTGGTCGGCGCGCCGCCGCCCGAGGGGACCGTGACAAGCGTGGCGGCAGCATCCGGCGTGATGGTGACGTAGCCTGAGCGGTCGTACGTGGCACCACTGGTGAACCCCCGACCGAGGCGGAGCGGCGGTCCCCACGGCGCTGACGGCGAGTCGCGGTGAATTTCGAGGATGTTCTGATCCGGCGCTTCGCCCCGGGCAAAGGCGAGGGTGTTGTTGTCCCGACCCCAGACCGCGTACCAGTCGCTCAGGGTATCGCGGGTGACCTGCGCCAGCCCGGTGCCGTCGGCATTGATGGTGAAGATGTCGCGGTTGCCGGTGCGGAAGGTGTGAAAGGCAAGCTGACTGCCATCCGGGGACCAGTCGGCTGCCAGGTCGTCGGCCGGGTCGTCGGTCAGCTGCCTCGGCGTCCCGCCGTCCGATGGCACGATGAAGAGATCGGCGTTGCCATTGAGATCGGAGTCGTACACCAGCCACTTGCCGTCGGGGGAGAGCCGCACCACCTCGGTGGCCTGGTTTCCCCGCGTAATTGGCACAGCGCTGCCGGCACTGGCGCTACCCGAAGGCGGCAGCCGAACCATCCAGATGTTGAGGTCCCGACTGTACTTGGAGTAGGCCAGCTGCTTCCCGTCGCGGGACAGCGCAATGGTGTGGGCGTCGAGCCCGGTGGTCACCCGGCTGGGCGCGCCCTCCGCACGCCCATCACGGCCGATGGCCTGGCGATAGATGTCCCGCCCGCCGCCGCTGCTGGAGACGTACACCAGCCCGCTCCCGTCAGGGAGCCAGACCGGCGAGACGTTAAGCGTGGTGGAATCGCTCACCATGATCGGCTTCCCGCCCTCGGCGGGGATCACGAAGACCGTGCTCGCGGCCAGGTTGCCGAACTCGTCCGGACTGTACACGAACGTCGCGTTGCCGCGCACCCCGGCGAGCCAGCGTCCATCGGCGGACCACGCCAGCGAGTGCACGCCGCCTACCATCGCCAGCAGTTTGGGCCCGCTCCCATCTGTTCCAATCACCAGGATGCTGTCGTCATGCTCGAAGGCGAGACGGCTCCCGTCGGGCGACCACCTGGGCGCCAGCGGTGAGGTCCCCCCATCGTATCTCGTGCGGTACAGCCGGCGGACATCCCCGCCGGTGGGTGGCATCACCGCGATGGTGGCCCCGCCGGAGTCGTAGGAGACAAACGCCAGCCGCCGGCCATCGGGCGACCAGTCGGGCGATTCCTGGCTGCCCGGGAGGCTGTCGGTGATGCTGACCGCGCGGCCGCCATCGGTCGGCTGCAGGAAGATCTCCGCGCGGCCGGGGCTCATCGCCACGAACGCCAGGAACTTTCCATCGGGCGAGATGGCGGGGAGCACTTCCCGGCCCGGCGCACTGGTGAGGCGGGTCGTCTTCGTGAGGGTCAGCGTCGAGGCGCCCGCTCCCCTTCGGGCCAGCAACAGGCCAGCGACCAGCACGACGATCGCGATGATGGCAAGCGGGAGGCCCCAGTTCCGCCCAGCCGGCGGCGCCGGTGCCACGGCCGCGAGCGGCTGGGTGTGGGTCGGCGTCATGCCGCCGCTGGGCGTCGCCAGCGGCTCAAGTACTGCGACGAGTTCATCCGCCGATTGGAAGCGATCGGCCGGCCGCTTAGCGAGGCAGCGCATCACCACGCTCTCGAGCGCGGGAGAGAGGCCAGGGCGCCGCTGGCTCACCACGACTGGCGCCTGGGTCACATGCGCCGCGAGGGTCTGTTGCGGATTGAGCCCGTGAAAGGGCGGGTAGCCGGTGAGCATCTCGTAGGCGAGAACACCCAGGGCATAGATGTCCACCCGGCCGTCGAGCTGCGGATCGGCGGTGGCCTGCTCCGGCGCCATGTAGGCCGGAGTGCCTAGCGCGACACCCGCCGTGGTGAGCTGCTGCCGGCCTGAGGCTTCGGTGACCGCCTTCGCCACGCCGAAGTCCATGACCATCGCGTGGCGGCCGGAGAGGAGGATGTTCTCCGGCTTGATGTCGCGATGGACCACGCCGGCCTGGTGGGCCACCGCGAGCGCATCGGCGATTTCGCCGAGCAGCCGCACCGCCTCGTGCACCGGCATCTCGCCGGAACGGGCCAGCCGTTCACGCAGCGTCTCGCCCGCGACGTACGGCATCACGTAGTAGAAGAAGCCATCGATGTCGCCGGAGTCGATCAGGCCGAGGATGTGAGGGTGCACCAGCCGGGCAGCGACCTCGATCTCCCGGGCAAAACGGTCTGAGCCCATCGTCGCGGCGAGTTCGGGCCGCAGCACCTTGACCGCCACCTTGCGATGGTGCCGCAGGTCTTCGGCCAGGTACACCGTCGCCATGCCGCCTGCGCCTAACTCCCGCTCGATGCGGTAGCTACGGCTAAGGGCGGCGGTGAGGCGGGTAGCGGCGTCAGTCATCACGGGTCCAGGCCGGACGCAGGACATCGGGCGGGAGTCGTCG
>JBDTTN010000158.1:0-6557 GCA_039930625.1 Gemmatimonadota bacterium
GAAGCCGCTGGTGATCCGGCTGGCTCTCGGAAGCGTGAAGGGCTCGCTCCACAGCCGCGGCGACTGGTGTGCCGCGCGACTCACCTGCCTCGCGCGCGCGATCTCGCCCGCAATCCGCGCCTGTGAGGCGCTGTCCGGCTCCGCCATGCTAGGTGCAACCTTGAGACGCTCCAGGGGATACTGCGCACGGCTGACCGCAATCGCCGTGTGCACCGTGTCACGCCTGCCAGCGTACTCCAGGATGAGGGTGAGCTGCAGCGAGTCGTCCCCCTCGATCGGAACGCCCGCAAGCGATACCCAGGCGATGGTGTCCGTCCGCGAGAGGTGCAGCGGCTCTCCCCCCGCCTCACCTTCCATGGCAGTCACCGGGTCCGCGGTGGTGGGAGTCACCCGAAGGCGGAGCAGGGAGCCGCGGGAGGGGCGCGCGGGATCGGTCTCGATGGAGACCTGCTGCGCCGAGAGCGGCCCGGCAGCGGAGAGGAGCGAGCCGCCAAGGAGCAACACCGCGGCGATTCTCACGACCGCTCCTCCCTGAGCAGCTGATCGGTCTCGCCATGGGCGTCGAAGAGCCGATCGAGGCGTTCTTTCAGCTCGCGTGCGGCATCGAGGTCGGCGGTGAGTGTCTCCGGCGCCGCGCTGCCGGCGTGTAGCTTGAGGAGCCCGACCCGCAGGGACTCCAGCAAGGTCACCGTCTCCCGCAACCGCGCCGCCCAGAGCTCGCGCGCGCTGCGCAACTCGTGGGCACCACCATCGCCGCCCGGCTTATCCTCGCCAAAAAGGGTATCGGGCGACGCCTGGGCCAGCAGGTCGTCGAGCTCCTCCAGCTTCTTCCGCATCGCCTGCGCCTGACTGGAGAGATAGCGGATCTGTTCCGGCACGTTCTTGAGATCCCGCCGCTCGGCGGCCGGCAGCGCCCGGAACAGCGCCTCCGCCGCGTCGCCCAGGGCCACTTCGGTCGGGCGGTGCATCAGCTGTTCGGGACCGCTCACCGGCTGCAGCCCCCAGCCGGCGATCCTTGTCAACCACTTGCCGACGCGGCTCCGCCAGACCTTCAGTGCAAATTCCACCCAGCTGTCGCGCGGCGCGACGCGCGAGCCAGGCACCAGCCGGCGCAGCCACTGCAGTACACCCGCCGCGATCACCGAGCCGGTGGCGACCGAGATCAGCCCTCTCGCCGTGTCCGCGCCGGTGATAAAGGCGAGCAGCACGCTCCCCGCCGACACGCCAACCGAGATGAATACGGCCGAGCGCAGCAGGCGTCCCACCCTGGTGGACTGGGTGCCGTACTCGAAGGTGAGTTCCTCGTGGCGGCGCTCCGCATGCTGCTGCAGAGCGAACACGATATCCGCCTGGTTGTAGCCGACCTTCAGCAGGCGCCGAGTCTGCATCAGGCGGGAGGCGCCGTAGAACGTCCAGGGGATGAGCCCGACCGCCAGCGAAAAGATCGAGAGCATCCCGATCTCCCCGGCCCCGCGCGCGATCGCGAAGAGCAGGCCGAAGAGCATCGGCAGACCCCAGAACACCGAGATCAGCATCACCGTTCCGCGCGGGCGCTCGGCCCGTGCCAGCCAGACCCGGAATGGAGCGGGGAGATCGGTGGACGATCCGCCGACATGCTCCAGCGCTTCAGCCAGTTCTTCGCCGGTCTGGAAGCGCGCGGTGGGAAGCGGCGAGAGGCAGCGATCGATGGTGCGCGCGAGGGCGCGAGGCAGGTGTGGCGCCACCGTGGACAGCGGCGGTGGCGGTCCCGCGACCTGGCGTTCGACCAGCTCCGCCAGCGTGGCCACCGGGTAGGGAAGGCGGGAGGAGAGCGCCGAATATCCCACGACGCCGAGGCCGTATAGGTCACTCCGGCCATCGACCCGCTCTCCGTTGGCCTGCTCCGGACTCAGGTAGGCGATGGTGCCGATGATCGAGTCCCGCTGACCGACCTCGCGACGGAATGGCGCCGCGATGCCGAAATCGGCGATCAGGGCCCGGCGCCCGCCGGCCTCGAGCAGGATGTTGTCAGGCTTCACATCGCGGTGCACCACGCCCTGGGTGTGCGCGTACGCGAGCGCCCACGCGATGTCCCGGAGCACCCGGGTCACCTCCGCCGGCGGCATCGCACCCCGTGCCCGCAGCCGCTGGCCAAGACTCTCTCCCGGAATGAAGGCCATGACGAACCAGACCAGCCTTCCGCTCTCTTCCACCGCATGGATCGGGACGATGTTCGGGTGGGACAGTCCTGCGGCGGTGCGCGCCTCACGCAGGAATCGCTCGCGCAGCTCCCGGCGCTCCGCCAGTTCGGGCGGGAGCAGCTTGAGGGCGACGAGTCGATCGAGGCTCACATCCCGGGCAAGGTAGACGATGCCCATGCCGCCGCGGCCCAGCTCCCGTTCCAGCGAGTAGCGCCCGGCGACGGCGGTCTGCAGCTCGAGGAAGAGCGGATCTACACCCGCCATGGCTTTTTGAGTGTGGCCCCGGACCAGAAGACCAGGGGTTGCTCGGGGAGCCCGAAGTGCTCCAGCGCCGCTGCCCGGAGTCGCTCCGGGTCGCGCCAGCCGCCGGCCAGCAGCGCCTCGCGCCGCATTTGCTTTGCCATCCGGAGCGGCTGATCGCCGGCGGGATCCAGCTTTCTCGGCCTCGAGTCAGGCTCGGCCAGCATCTGCATCACGTAGTCGTAGGAAAGCGCGAGGTGCTCCTCGACGTCGACGGTGGGCAGGTCCCAGCGGCTGGTCTTCTCGGCCACCTGGAAGGCCCGTTGCCATCCCTTGTGCTCGGTGATGTGCACCATGCCGCGGAAGAGCCGGCGATTGGTCTTCACGCTGAAGATGGTGGGCGCGATGATCAGGTCGAGGTGGGCGTCGGCGAGGCTGTGATCGAGCAGGATGACTTCCTTCGCCGTCCGGGCGAAGCGGTCGCCGAGCGGAGTCTCGAAGCGGCTCTCCCAGTAGGAGTGCCCGAATCCGGTGGTGCTGCTGGTCAGGACCAGCTGGCGTGGCACGAAGAAATTGTGGGCGACCACATCGGCGGCCAGGTGGGAGAGATATCCCAGGCCGAAGGCCCGCAGCGCGTCGGTGCGCGCCAGATCGTGGATCTCCTGGCCCACATGCCAGGCATGACAGTGGCGCCCGACCGGCGCGTACTTCTTCGCGATGGAGCTGTCCGCCGCGATGTTGCCGTAGAGGAAATCGAACGGGAAGGCGCGCAGCAGGTCGGCGACCGTCGCGGGCAGGGTCCCGAGATTGGCCAGCACCGACTCGCCCAGATAGATGTGGGTCCCGGGGGTCCAGGCGTGCAGCCGATCGGGGAAGATCACCGCCACCACCAGGAGCGCCGCCAGCGCGACGAGCGCCCGGCGGGTGTTCAACGGCGGCGTCCGCCGCCGAGCAGCCGGCGGATGCGGCCGAACCAGCCGGCCCCCGAGCGAACACTGCGGAGGGTCACGGCGAGATCGAGGGCGGTCTCCTCGACTTCCTCTTCGAGGACCTCGTAGATCGCTTCCAGATTCTGAATCCGGGTCTGCAGTCCTTCGCGAAGCGCCCGGCTGGACTTGACCAGCTCTTCGGCTTCGTCGCCAATGAGGCCCGCAAGCCGCTGTCCCTCATTGGAGACGGCAGCCACCGCGCCCAGCGCCGGGGCGATATCGGTCCGGAGCGACTCCATGACCTGGGCAAGCTGATGCATCTCATGAGCGGCCTGCCGCGCCGCCAGCGCGGAAGCCACGGCGATGGCCAGGAAGGACAGGGCGATAATAACCAGCGAAATGGCGATGGTCGGGCCGACCCAGCCACCGATCGTCACGGTCTGTTGTAACAGCAGCATGATGCCAAGCCTTTCAGGAAGGCAGGACTGAAGATACACCGCCGCTTGACGCGTGCACCATGCGCCCCAACCTTTCGCGCTATGCCTCCTCGCTTCGTGGTACAGGGCGGACGCGCCCTCAACGGTACCGTGACTCCCGCCGGTAACAAGAATGCCGCACTCCCGGCAATCGCGGCCAGCCTGCTCGCCGATGGCGCGGTCGAACTCGGCAACATGCCGCGTATTCGGGATGTCGAGACGATGCTAGCCCTTATCGCCGATCTCGGCGCAGTCGTGGCGTGGCTCGGTCCCAATACCGTGCGCATCGACGCCCGGCCGGCCAAGTCGAAGCCGCTGGATCCCGAGCTCTGTGCCCGCATTCGCGCCTCGATCCTGTTCGCCGGCCCGCTGCTCGCCCGCTTCGGGACGGTGACGCTACCGCCGCCCGGCGGGGACGTCATCGGCCGGCGCCGGGTTGATACCCACTTCCTGGCTCTGGAACAGCTGGGTGCCTCACTCATGCTGGGCGACACCTATCAGATCGAGGCAAAGACGCTCACCGGGACGGAGATCTTCCTCGATGAGCCCAGCGTCACCGGGACCGAGAATGCGCTGATGGCCTCGGTGGCCGCGAAGGGGAGGACGGTGCTCCGCAACGCCGCCGCCGAACCGCACGTGCAGGACGTCGCCCGGCTGCTGGTGGCCATGGGTGCGCAGATCGAGGGCATCGGCACCAACGTCTACACCATCGAGGGAGGCCGGCCCCTCAACGGGTGCAGTTACTCCATCGGCCCCGATCACATCGAGATCGCGAGCTTCATCGGCCTCGCGGCAGTGACTAACAGCCAGCTCACCATCGAGGGCGTGCGGCCCGACGACCTGCGGAGCACCCTGCTGGGATTCGAACGGCTCGGCGTGCGTCCCCGCGTCGACGGGTCGCGGCTGATCATGGATGCGGGGCAGGAACGGCGGGTGCGCCCCGATCTCGGCGGTCATGTCCCGAAGCTCGAGGATGGCCCCTGGCCGGCCTTTCCCGCCGATGCGATGTCGATCGCCGTGGTGACCGCTACCCAGTGCGACGGGATGGTGCTCCTGTTCGAGAAGATGTTCGAGTCCCGGCTGTTCTTCGTGGACAAGCTGATCGGCATGGGCGCCCGCATCGTGCTGTGCGATCCCCACCGCGCCGTCATCTCGGGACCCTCCCAGCTGCGCGGCGGAGTTGTCGAATCGCCCGATATCAGGGCGGGTATGGCGATGCTGCTCGCCGCGCTGGCCGCCGAAGGGCAGAGCACGATCCACAACGTCGGTCAGATCGAGCGCGGGTACGAGCAGATCGATGTGCGGCTGCGAGCGCTCGGGGCTCAGATCGAACGTGTCGAATAGCCGTTCCGGGTTTCCGTTTCCGAGTTCCGGGCTCTCAGGTGCTTCGAAGCCGGTGGCCGGAACCGGGAACGGTCAGTCGATTCAGGAATTCCCACTGACCGGCGCGGTGCCGCGATACGAGATCCCGGGGTGGCGCGCCCAGTACGGCGTCGTGGCTGGCATCACCGGTCGGGGTGAGCTGGCCGGCCGCGGCTTCGATCTCGGACTCTGGACCGATGCGCCGGTGGGAGAGGTGATGTCCCGCTGGCGCGCCTTTCGGCAGGTCGAGCCCGGATTCACTGCGGTGGTACTGGGCCACCAGGTCCACAAGGCTGAGGTCGCCTGGCACAGGGAAGGGCGGGGCTGGACACAGATCGAAGGCGTGGATGGGCACGCGACCGCAACGCCCGGGTTGCTGCTCACCGTTACCGTCGCCGACTGTATTCCGGTCTACCTGGTGGACCCGGTGCGGCGCGCGGTCGCCCTGCTCCACAGCGGCTGGCGAGGCACGGCAGGGCAGATCCTGGCGCGGGGAGTTGAGACCCTGATCGAAGCGGCCGGTTCGGAGCCCGCTGATATCCTAGTGCATTGCGGTGTAGGAATTTGTGGCGCCTGCTATGAAGTTGGGTCTGAAGTCATGGTGGGTTGTGGGCTGCCGCATCCGGGCGCGGGGCCGTGGCATGCCGACCTGCGCGCCGTGCTCGCAGAGCAGGCGCAGGCGCTCCGTCTCGGCTTTCTGTCCACATCACAATGGTGCTCGGCCCACGATCGGCCCCGGTTCTACAGCCACCGGGCCTCCGCCGGACGCGACGGTCGGATGGTCGCCTACCTCGGCTTTCCCCACTCCAATTAGGTGGGGAGGGGCTGGACGAAACCGCGCCCCATCCCTATACTTCCCGCGCTGTAAGGGGATCTCCAGCCGCGGTCGTGTGACGATGTGGGGGAGTTCCCCCACATTTTTTTTGGCCCGTCCCGTATGGATGCCACTTCGCTGCTCGAGGCAGTTCGCCGCCACGTCGCCGCTTTTGGATTCGAGCTCGTCGAATTCCGGAAGTCCGGTCCGCCGCAGCGCCCAGTCATCCAGGTTCGGATCGACCGCCCCGGCAGCACGCCGGGTTCCGGTGTCACCACCGAAGATTGTGCTCGTACCACTCGCGCACTCGAGCCGATCTTCGAGGGCCCCGCTGGCTTCGGTGACCGCTATCAGCTTGAGGTCTCGTCGCCGGGGATCGAGCGGCCGGTTCGCTTTCCCGAACATTGGCGACGGTATGTGGGTCGGGTGGTACGGGTGACGGCGCGCACGGTGGCGGGCCATCCCCTTGCAGTCATTCTGGAAGTGCCCGATGACGGGCGGGTGAAACTCCGGCTCCCCGATGGAGCCGAAACCATGGTGGCGCTGGCCGATATCA
>JBDTTN010000159.1:0-6543 GCA_039930625.1 Gemmatimonadota bacterium
GCGGTGGTGACGGTCGAGCCCGGGATCTATCTTCCCGGCTGGGGTGGTGTGCGGCTGGAGGACGACGTCCATCTCGGCTCGGCGGGGCCGGAGCTGCTGTCAGACAACCTCGTGGACTTACTCGAACTGGTCTGAGCAAACGGCGGGCAGGGCGGAATGGTGGGAAGCTGCGGATGCTTCCCGGTCCACAATCCCTGAGCGCTGAGAGCCGAAACCTGAACCCCGATGCCTCAATGAACGCCAAAGACTCGACCGACCTCGCCAAGCTGCTCGGCAAGTTGCCGGGGATTCGCTCGGTGGAACTCAAGGACGTGCGCAGGCTCGCGGAGCTGCTGCACGAGTTCCCCGAGCTGGGTTCCATCGAGGTCAAGGGATGGTTCGACACCGGTGTGGTCATCACCCGGACCGGCATGCAGGCGCCGTTACCGATGATGTCCGCGCCGATGGCGTACGCCCCGGCTCCGGCGGCACCCGCACACACCCCCGCGTCCGCTGCGCCAGCCGCCTCCGCCTCCCCGGCCGCTCCGGTCGTCTCGACGCTCAAGGAGATCAAGTCGCCGATGGTGGGCACCTTCTACAAGTCTCCGGAGCCTGGCGCGGAAGCGTACGTGAAGGTCGGCGGCCGAGTCTCCATGGGACAGACCGTGTGCATCATCGAAGCGATGAAGATCATGAATGAGATCGAGGCTGAGGTGTCCGGCGTGGTGCGCGAAATCCTGGTCGAGGACATGCAGCCGGTCGAGTTCGGGACTGTGCTTTACCGGGTCGATCCCAATGGCTGATCCCACCGGTCCCGCGGGGCTGCAGCCGCCCTTCAATTTCAAGCAGGCCATCTCCCTGATGGTGCAGCGCCTTGGCTCCGACCTGCACCTCAAGGTGGGCCGGCCGCCGACGATCCGGGTCAATGGCGACCTCGCGACACTCGAGATGCAGCCGCTCAAGCCCGAGGATCTCAAGCTGCTGGCCGAGCAGATCATGACGCCGCGGCAGGTGAAGGAGTTCGCCGAGAAGAAGGAGGCGGACTTCGCCATCGGCGTCCCCGGCGTGGGCCGTTTCCGGACCAACATCTATCAGCAGCGCGGCACGCTGGCCTTTGCGTTCCGGGCGATCCCGTACGAGGTGAAGACCGTCCGCGAGCTGGAACTCCCCGAGGTGCTCGAGGAGATCTCGGTTCGGCCGCGCGGCCTGGTGCTGGTGACCGGCCCGACGGGCTCGGGCAAATCCACCTCGCTCGCCGCGATGATCAACCACGTCAACCAGCACCGCCGGGTGAACATCATCACGATCGAGGACCCGATCGAGTTCCTGCACCGGGACGTGATGGCGAACATTTCACAACGCGAAGTCGGCAGTGACACCCTCGCCTTCGGGACCGCCCTGCGGCATGTGCTGCGGCAGGACCCCGACGTCATTCTCGTCGGCGAAATCCGGGACGCGGAGACGTTGGATGTCGCGCTGAAGGCCGCGGACACTGGGCATCTGGTCTTCTCCACCCTGCACACGACCGACGCCACCCAGACCATCAACCGGGTCATCTCGTTCTATCCGCCACACCAGCACCAGGAGATCCGGTCGCTGCTCTCGACCGCGCTTGCGGCCGTGGTCTGTCTCCGGCTGGTGCCGCGGAAGGACGGAAAGGGGCGGGTGCCGGCGGCGGAAGTGCTGATCAACACCGCGGCGGTGGCCGACAACATCCGCGACATCGAAAAGGCCCTCAATATCCCGGACCTGATCTCCGAGGGGACCGAGGCCTACGGGATGCAGAGCTTCGACCAGTCGCTGATGCAGTGGTTCAAGCAGGGGGTGATCAGCTACGAGAGCGCGCTCTTCTACTCGACCAATCCGAGTGAGTTCGCGCTGCGGGCCTCGGGCATCAGCTCGGCCTCGGACCGCACCTTCAGCGGTCTCGCCGCCAGCGGCGGCAAGTCCGATCTGAGCCAGGACCTGACGCCCTGATGTTCAAGAAGGTGCTGATCGCCAATCGAGGTGAGATCGCGCTCCGGGTGATTCGCGCCTGCCGCGAACTCGGCGTCGAAACGGTGGCCGTGTACAGCGAGGCCGATCGCGAATCGCTCCACGTCCGCTTCGCGGACGACGACGTCTGCATCGGCCCGCCGCCCAGCCGGCAGTCCTACCTCAAGATCCCAAACCTCATCGCAGCGGCCGAAATCACCGGCGCCGACGCGATCCATCCGGGTTACGGCTTCCTCGCCGAGAACGCCGAATTCTCCGATACGTGCAAGGCGTCGGGGATCACCTTCATCGGTCCGTCGGGTGACCAGATCCGCGCGATGGGCGACAAGGCTACCGCCAAGAAGCTGGCCCAGGAAGCGGGAGTCCCAACCGTTCCCGGGACGCCCGGCACGGTCCAGGACCTCGAGGAGGCGCTGACCTATCTGGAGGGGATCGGCTTCCCGGTGATCATCAAGGCCACGGCCGGCGGCGGCGGGAAGGGGATGCGCGTCGCGCTCGATGCCGAACAGTTCGCCCAGTCCTTTTCACTGGCGCAGAACGAGGCGCTGGCCGCGTTCGGAAACGGCGAGGTGTACGTCGAGAAGTACCTGGCCAGGCCGCGGCACGTGGAGATCCAGGTCATGGGAGACACCCACGGACGGGTCATCCACCTGGGCGAGCGCGACTGCTCGGTCCAGCGCCGGCACCAGAAGCTCATCGAGGAGAGCCCGAGTCCCGCGCTTACTCCCGCTCTCCGCGCCGCCATGGGCGATGCGGCCGTGAAGCTTGCCTCGGCCATCGGCTACGTCGGCGCCGGCACGATCGAGTTCCTGCTCGACGCGGACGGCAGCTTCTATTTCATGGAGATGAACACTCGGATCCAGGTGGAGCACCCGGTGACCGAAATGGTCACCAGCTTCGACCTGGTGAAGGAGCAGATCCGGGTGGCCGCCGGCGAGCCGATCAGCTTCCGCGGCGAAGGCGGGCGGCTGCGCGGGCACGCCATCGAGTGCCGGATCAATGCGGAGGATCCGTATCGCAACTTCCAGCCGTCGCCCGGTCTCATCACGGCGTACCATCCGCCCGGCGGGCCCGGGGTGCGGCTCGACACCCACGTCTACGCCGGGTACAACGTCCCGCCGTATTACGACTCGCTGCTCGCCAAGGTGATCGTCCACGGCAACACCCGCGAGGAGGCGCTGGCCCGCATGGGTCAGGCCCTCGACAGTTTTATCATCGAGGGTGTCACCACGACGATTCCGTTCCTCGCCCGGATCATCCGGCACCCGGAGTTTGCGGCTGGCGAGGTGGACACCAAGTTCCTCGAACGCCATCCGGAGCTGCTCCGCCCCGAAGTATGAAGCTGGACGTCGTCTTCACGCCGAGTGGCCTCACCGCCGGTGAGGTCCAGGGTCGCATCGTCTTCGTCATCGATATCCTCCGGGCCGGGACTACGATGTGCGCCGCGCTGCACCACGGCGCCCGCGCCGTCGTGCCGGTCGGCAGCACCGAGGAGGCCCTGCGACTCGCCCAGACACTGGGCAGCGCGGACACGCTGCTCGCCGGCGAGCGGAACTGCCTGCCGATCCCGGGCTTCCATCTCGGCAACTCCCCGCGCGAAATGCTCCCCGAAGTCGTACGCGGCAAGACTATTATCATGACCACCACGAACGGCACCGATGCCCTGCTGGCGACCGCCAGTGCCAGCGAGGTGTCACTGGCCGGGGCGGCGAACTTCAGCATCGCGTCCGCCCGCGCGCGTGAGGCGTGGGCCACCCGGGAGGACCTGCTCATCATCTGCTCTGGCCGGGACCAGCGTTTTGCCCTGGACGATGCCTATACCGCGGGGCGCCTCGCCGAGGCCGCCCTGGGCGGCAGCCGCAGCCGCAAGGGGCTCAGCGACGCGACCCTGGTCGCGCTGGACCTGGTGCGCCGCTACGGACGCCACTGGGAGCGTCCGCTCCGCGCCAGCCGCGGCGGACGCGATCTGGCCGAGTTAGGCATGGTGGCCGATGTCGTGGATGCGGCCCGGGTCGACGCCTATCCGGTCCGTGCCGTTTTCCAGGACCGCCGGGTGGTGGCCTTATGACCGAGGAAGGCCGCCGCCATCTCGGCGCGATCGTGGCGCTGGTGCTGGGCAGCTTCGTCGGACTGACGCTGCTGCCGGTGCACCTCACCGGCCCGTTCGGCGAGACGCTGGGTAGCGCGCTCTGGCGGCTGCTCGGCATCGGGGCCCTCGGATTCCCGCTCCTCGGCCTGGGCCTGGGGCTCGCGGGCTTCGATCGCCTGCCATCGCTCGATATGAAGCGGGTCGCGATCCTCGGCGTTGGGCTCGCGGTGCTGGTGCCCTTTCTCGTTGGCGTCATCACCGATGTGCGGCCCCAGTCCTATGACTCCGGCGCGATGGCCCCGTGGCTGACCGGTGTGCTGCCGGGATTTCTCGCCTACTACGTGGTGCTCGGGGTCGGCCTCGCCGGAGGCCTGCTGCTGGGGTTCCTCTCCCTCTCCGCACTGACGATCGCGACGATCGCCTGGCACCCGCTCCGTCGCCTGGTGAAATCGGAAGACGCAGCGCCCGCCACGGTCACCCGGAAGAAGGCGGAGGCCGTCGCCGCCGGTGCCGCACCTGCCGTGGTGGCCGAGATCGACGACGACGAGCCCCCGCCGATCACCGCGCCCAAGCGGGAGAAGAAACCGAAGAAGCCGGCCAGGATCGGGGACATCCCGATCGGAGATCCGACTGACGATACGCTGCTGCCGCCGATCGAGTTGCTCGCGCCGCCGCCGGCGCATGACAAGGATGCCGGGTCCGCCGAGCTGGACCGACTCGGGCTGGTGCTGCTGGATACGCTCAAGACCTTCAAGGTGGAAGGCAGCATCGCCGGCCGGACGACGGGGCCGGTGGTGACCCAGTTCGAGGTGGTGCCCGCGCCCGGCGTGAAGGTCGGCCGGATCGCGGCGCTCGCCGACGACATGGCGATCACCATGCGGGCGCAGTCCATCCGCGTCGCGCCGATCCCCGGGAAGGGTGCGGTCGGAGTGGAGATTCCCAACCCAACGGCCCGGATGGTGACGCTGCGTGAGTTGCTCGAGGCGCCGGAATGGGATGCCTCCCGCGCGGTGCTGCCGATCTCCCTGGGCCGCGACCTCGAAGGCAAGCCGGTGATCGCGGACCTGGCGAAGATGCCGCACCTCCTGATCGCCGGTGCCACTGGCGCCGGCAAGTCGGTCGCGATCAACACGATCATCACCAGCCTGGTCTACCGCTACCATCCCAAGCAGCTGCGCTTCCTGATGATCGACCCGAAGATGGTCGAACTGTCGATGTACAACGCGCTGCCCCACATGCGGCAGAAGGTCGTCACCAACAACAACGACGCCGCCCTGGTGCTCGGATGGGCGGTCGATGAAATGAATCGCCGCTACGAGCTGCTGCACGCCAACAGCGCGCGCAACCTGGCGGACTTCAACAAGAAGGCCGACGAAGGCAAGCCGCTGCTCAATCCGGTGAAGCAGCAGCGCCCCACGCTCGCCACGATCAGCGCCGAGCCGGAAACGACGGCGCCGGAGGGTGAGGATGCCAACGTCTACAAGGACGGGCCGCTGCCGCTCATCGTGATCATCGTGGACGAGCTCGCCGACCTGATGATGACGGTGCAGGGGGAGGTCGAGCGGCCGCTGGCCATGCTGGCGCAGAAGGCGCGCGCCATCGGGATTCACCTCATTCTCGCCACCCAGCGACCCTCGGTGAACGTCCTCACCGGCCTCATCAAGGCCAACTTCCCCAGCCGGATCGCGTTCCGGGTCGCCTCCAAGGTGGATAGCCGGACGATTCTCGACCAGAATGGCGCCGAGGCTTTGTTAGGCAACGGCGACATGCTCTTCCTGCCGCCGGGCAAGAGCGAGCCGATGCGATTGCAGGGGGCGTATATCGCGACCGACGAGACGGAGCGGGTGATGGACTGGTTCGAGGAGCGGCGGGCGGCCCGCAAGGCGTCCGGGGTGCCGGAGCGTCGCGAGGCCGATATCGTCGAGCTCATGCGGGCCCGGCTCGCGGAGGAAGAGGGCGGGGGCACGGGAGGGTACGAAGGGGAGCGTGATCCCCTCTTCCGCGATGCCGCCGAGGTCTGCGTGCAGAACCAGGGCGGCTCCACCTCGCTGCTGCAGCGGCGGTTGTCGATCGGCTACGGCCGCGCGGCCCGTATCATCGACCAGCTGCACATGGCCGGGATTCTCGGCGCCCAGCCCGCGGGATCCAGCAAGCCGCGCGAAGTGCTGATCGGCATCGATCAGGTCGACGAGTACTGCCGCTGAGGACTGAGTTCCGAGCCTGGGGCCCCGACTCGGAACCCGGAACCCGGAACTCGGAACCCGGAACCCGGAACTGCGTACTCCGCCCTCAGCTTTTCTCCCCCCGCACCACCTGCCGCACCACTCCCATGAACGCGTGCACCACCGGCCGGGCCCGGTCTCTTCTCCACGCCGCTGAGATGCGGGTGTCGGTCGCTCGGCCGCCCACTGGCCGATAGCGGACGTTCTTCCAGCCGAGCTTCTCGACCGAGGCCGGGAGGATCGACACGCCAACCCCCG
>JBDTTN010000160.1:0-6484 GCA_039930625.1 Gemmatimonadota bacterium
TGAAGCCGGAGCCGCTGCCGCGCTCGACCTGCGGGCCCTTCGGCAGGTTATGGAAAAACTGCTCCATGCCCGGCGGGACCCGGCGAACCTTCTCGGTCCGCTGGCTCTTGATGAAGACCACGCTGGGGCGCACCTGCTCGGAGACCGCGGCGAATGCGTCGCTCAGGTCGCTCAGCATCTTCGCCTGCGGAATGGATGGAGCCTGTACCGTCTGGACGGACGCCACGCGAGCCCGCTCCTGGGCCGAAGAACGGCTGGGGAGATCGAGCAGGCCGGCGAAGAGCAGGCCAAGTGCGAAGGCGAGCGTGACCAGCCCGCCGAATTTGAGCCAATTGAGCGAACGTACCGACATCCCGAATCTCCGATGAGAGCTGTCTCAATCTAACCTACGTCGGATGCGCCCGATGTGGTTTGGGTCGCAGCAGCACAGCAGCCGCCAGCCGTTGGCGTTCCGCCGGCGGAGTCGCGACCAGGCTAGCGACTCACCGGCTGACTGCCGACTGCCAACGGCTGATAGCTAACGACTTCTGCGTGTGCTGCTTACGGCTTCTTCTGATCGTCCACGATCTCGTAGTCGGCCTCGACCACGTCTTCCTTCGGGGCGCTGCCGGCATCGGCGGCACTCGCCTCCGGCCCGGCGCTGGAACCGCTCTGCGCGCTCTGGTAGAGCGATGCCCCGGCGGCGGAGTAGGCGCCATTGAGTTCGTCGAGCGCCTTCTGAATCAGCTCGGGATCACCGTTCTTAAGCGCACCCTTCGCGCCCTCCACCGCGTTGTCGAGCCTGGCTTTCGCGTCGGCTGACAGCCGATCCACCCACTCCTTGCTGTCCTTCTCGACCTTGTACACAAGCCCGTCAAGCTGGTTCCTGGCGTCGATCTGATCGCGCCGCTTCTTGTCCTCGGCCGCGTTCGACTCGGCACTCTTCACCATCTTCTCGATCTCGGTGTCCGACAGGCCGCTCGAGGCCTCGATCCGGATCTTCTGCTCCTTGCCGCTCGCCTTGTCCTTGGCGGAGACGTGGAGAATGCCGTTCGCGTCGATGTCAAAGGTCACCTCGACCTGCGGCATGCCGCGGGGTGCCGGCGGAATGCCGGTGAGCTGGAACTTGCCGATGGTGCGGTTGTCCACGGCCATCTGGCGCTCGCCCTGGAGGACGTGAATCTCGACTGTGGTCTGATTGTCCTCGGCGGTCGAGAAGACCTCCGACTTCTTGGTCGGGATGGTCGTGTTCCGGCCGATCAGGACGGTCGTGACTCCGCCCAGCGTCTCGATGCCAAGCGAGAGCGGCGTGACATCGAGCAACAGCACATCCTTCACTTCGCCACCCAGCACGCCGCCCTGAATCGCGGCACCGATGGCGACGACCTCGTCAGGATTCACGGAGCGATTGGGCTCCTTGCCGAAGTAGTCCTTGACGATCTGCTGGATCTTCGGAATCCGGGTGGAGCCGCCGACGAGAATGACTTCGTCAATCTGGCCGGGCTCGAGGCCCGCGTCCTTCAACGCCTGCTTCATCGGCGGAATCGTCCGCTGGACGAGATCGTCCACCAGCTGCTCGAACTTGGCCCGGGTCAGAGTGATGTTCAAATGCTTCGGGCCGGACTGATCCGCGGTGATGAACGGCAGATTGATGTCGGTCTGCTGCGTGCTCGACAGCTCCATCTTGGCCTTCTCGGCGGCTTCCTTCAGCCGCTGCAGCGCCATCGCATCCTTGGAGAGATCGATGCCCTGATCCTTCTTGAATTCAGTCACCAGCCAGTCGATCAGGCGCTGATCGAAATCGTCGCCACCCAGATGGGTGTCGCCGTTGGTGCTCTTGACCTCGAACACGCCCTCGGCCAGCTCGAGCACCGAGATATCGTAGGTGCCCCCGCCGAGGTCGAATACCGCGATCTTCTCTTCCTTCTTCTTATCCAGGCCGTAGGCGAGTGCCGCTGCCGTCGGCTCATTGATAATGCGAAGCACCTCGAGGCCCGCGACCTTGCCGGCGTCCTTCGTGGCCTGGCGCTGGGCGTCGTTGAAGTAGGCCGGGACGGTGATGACCGCCTTTTCGACCGAGTGTCCCAGATAGTCTTCCGCCGTCTGCTTCATCTTCTGAAGGATCATGGCCGAGATCTCGGGCGGCGTGTACTTCTTACCCGCGATCTCTACAGCGGCGAGACCGTTGGTGCCCGCGTCGATCTTGTAGGGAACCCGGCGGACTTCCTCGGTGACTTCGGGCATCCGGCGGCCCATGAAGCGCTTGATCGAGAAAATCGTCTGCTTGGGGTTGGTTACTGCCTGGCGCTTGGCCACCTGGCCCACCAGTCGTTCGCCGTCCTTCGTGAATGCCACAACGGACGGGGTAGTCCGGCCGCCCTCGGCGTTCGGGATGACGACTGGATCGCCGCCTTCCATTACCGCCACGACCGAATTGGTCGTGCCGAGGTCGATGCCGATGATCTTGGAGCCCATTGGAGTCCTTTCGTGTTCCTGCGATGGACCGGGCGGGCGAGATGGGGTTCGCAGCCAGCGCCTCGGTGTCGACGAGAGTCAAAGCAAGTGATATACCGAGCTTTTCGGCCGTTTTGGCAGGGGAATGGCAGCCGAGGAGTACTTGGACGCGCGGAAGCTCAGCCATCGAGCCAGATCTACGACAGGAGTGCGCCGAGCTGGTCTCCGGTTTCGGCGGGCGGTGGGCAGCTGATAGCTTACTCTCATGCTTCCAATCCGGGACGAAAACCCGACCCTCCGGACCCCCGTCGCCACCTATGCCATCATCGCGACCAACGTCGCGGTCTGGCTATTCCTCCAGGGGATGGGGAGCGAGCCGGCTCTGACCCGATCCGTTTGCACCCTCGGGCTGATTCCGGCGGAGTTCCTGGGGAGGCTGCTTGGATTGGGTGTTGGAGCGGTGAATACCGACCCGGTCTGCCCCTTGGGCGCGGTGGACCACCCGCTCGCGCCGCTCACCTCGATGTTCACCCATGGGAGCTGGCTGCACCTTTTGGGCAACATGTGGTTCCTCCACATCTTCGGGAACAATGTCGAGGATGTGCTGGGTCGCTTCCGGTTCGTATTTTTTTATATCGTGGTGGGCTTGGCGGCGGCCGCAGCGCAGGTCGCGGCCGGGCCCGGCTCGATGATCCCGATGGTCGGCGCCTCAGGTGCGATTGGCGGCGTGATGGGCAGCTACATCCTCCTTTATCCGCGCACGGGAGTGCGGACGTTCGTGTTCCTCGGATTCTGGGCCCAGATGGTGACTCTGCCCGCCTACGTGATGCTCGGCTACTGGTTCCTCCTCCAGTTGCTTAGCGGCTCGTTCTCGTCAGCTCAGGGCGGGGGAGTCGCGTTCTGGGCGCATGTGGGCGGCTTCCTCGCAGGCCTGGTGCTGACACCGTTCTTCCGGAATCCGCGGCTGTTGGCGGCGCACCGTGCCGCAGTGGGTTTGGCGTGAGCCCGCTTCCCCCATGGCTACGGGCCCACGCCGAGGCCCGTCTCGGGCACCTGGTCGATCATACGCTGCTCAGGCCTGAGGCGACTGAGGCGGAGATCGTGCGCCTCTGCGAGGAGGCAATGCGCTTTGGGTTCGGCACGGTCTGCGTGAACGGACAGTGGGTCGGGACTGCGGCGACCCGGCTCATGGGCAAGGGCGTGGGTGTGGTGGCTGTGGTCGGATTTCCACTCGGCGCCAGCGGGCTCGCCGCAAAGGTCGCGGAGACTGGCATCGCCGTGGCCGCCGGTGCCAACGAGATCGACATGGTCCTGTCGCTCGGCCGAGCGCGAGCGGGGCAGTGGGACCTGGTACGCTACGAGATCGCAGCGGTGGTTGAGGCTGCGTCCGGCCGGGCGGTGAAGGTGATCCTGGAGACGGCAGCACTGACGCCTGGAGAGGCCGAGCTGGCGAGTGCCGCCTCACTGGAGGGTGGGGCTGCGTTCGTGAAAACCTCCACCGGCTTCCATTCCGCTGGGGGGGCCTCGGTGGAGATGGTGCAGCTGCTCCGGCGGGCAGTGGGAGACCGGGCGGGGGTGAAGGCATCGGGGGGAATCAGAACCGCTGACGATGCACGACGGATGTTGCTGGCCGGGGCCGACCGGATCGGGAGCTCGGCGGCGGCGGGGTGGGGTGACGCCGTCGGAGCGGCCGCACCGACGGTCAGCTCATTCCTGGCCTGATCACACCGCTGGCTCGACCAGTACCTCGCGCGCCATGACCCGGGCCAGCACGTCGGCCTGCTCCTGCGCGCCCCAGCACTCGAGGGCAAGGTCGGCGCCGGCGTAACGCGGGATCGCCTTGATTGTCAGGCGCGTGGGGCACAGCTCTACCGCGATCTTCTCGACAATCGCCGTGTGGCCACGATCGAGCCCTTCCGCGATCCGCAGCATGCCGGAGAGACGGCGGACGACGGCCTGGTCCTGTTTGGGCAGCGCGGCGAACTCCTTCTGCTTCTTCCGCGGACCGCGACGCCGGTGGTAGCGGCTCACCAGCGCCACGATCTGGCGCTCACGCGGCGAGAAGGGGAGCCGCTCACCGTGCATGATGAGCTGATAGCTGTGCTTCTGATGCTTGCGATAGCTCACCAGCTGGCCCACGTCGTGGAGCAGCCCCGCCGCTTCCAGGAAACCTCGCTCCTCATCCGCCGCGTCCAGCTTTTCGGCCAGCAGGTCGAACAGATTGAGCGCGAGAATCCGGACATGTTCGACGTGGCGGCGATCGGAGTGGCAGCGCTCGGCGAACTCCCTGATGAGCCGAAGTGGCTCCACGGCGGCAGGGGCGTTGTCAGCGCCGGCCATCTCCAGCAGAAGTCCCTCCCGCAGTCCGAATGCGCTCACCTTCACTTCTCGCGCTTCGATCCGCTCCAGGATCTCTGCCGTCACAGCCAGGCCCGCGACGATGATATCGGCGCGCTGCGGGTTGAGACCGTCGACCTGGGCCCGCTTCTCCGGACTCATGCCCGCCAGCCAGTCGAGCAGGTGCTCCACCTCGGCGATACTCACCGCTGAGCCGTGCACCGGATCGGCGGCCGACATGCCCCGCCGGGCGGCGGCCATGCGCGCGAGATTGGTGAAGGAGCCGCCGGAGCCGATCAGCGTCGTGGCACTCCAGTCGCGGAGCGGAAGCTTCCGGCGGAACTGGCGGCCGATGAATTCGCGCAGCTTCCTGATCGCGGCGCGGTGGTCGGGCTGACCCACGAGATGGAGCTCCGTGAGCCGCACGGCGCCGAAAGGCAGTGAGATGCTGTGCTCGATCAGGCCGTCCACCGCGCCGATCAGCTCGAGGCTGCCGCCGCCAATGTCGGCGACGACGGTCCGTCCGCCCTCGAGGGGAAAATGATGCGAGACCGAGCGGTACGAGAGCGCCGCTTCGGTCTGGGCGCTGATGATGCGGAGATCGAGTCCGACCTCCTCCTTCACCCGGCGGATAAACTCCTCGCCGTTGGTCGCCTCCCGGACGGCCGCGGTGGCGACGGCGGAGATGCGGTTGACCCCGCGTCGCTCGCAGACGCCCTGCATCAGCCGCAGAGTGTCGATCGCCCGCTGCATCGCGCCAGGGTCCAGCCGCCCAGTCTGGGCGACCCCCGCCGCAAGCCGAGGCTGCTCCTTCACCTCGTCGATGACGGTGAGCCCGGAGTGGGGACCGTACTCGGCGACGAGCAGTCGGATGGAGTTGGAGCCGACGTCGATCGCCGCGAGGCGCTCACGCCGTTCCGGAAGCGGGACCACACTCATGCAGGTGTCGGGCTCCGATGGTGACCCGAGGCGCGGGGCTCCCCCCGGTCCTCGGCGTGATGCTTGATCGACTTGCCTTCCACCAGGAAAACTACGTCCTCGGCCACGTTGGTGGCGAGGTCGGCGATGCGCTCCAGGTTCCGGCTCACCAGGAAGAGCTCCATCCCTGCCCCGATCATGTGCGGGTCTTCCATCATATGGGTCAGCAGGATGCGGAAGACCGACCGGTGAAGATTGTCGACCTTGTCGTCCCGGAGGCAGATTTCCCGGGCCTCGGCCGCGTCTCCGCGGATGAAGGCCTCCAGCGCGTCGGAGAGCATGTCCCGCGCGAGCCGGGCCATCTCCACGATTTCGGGTTCCGGGGTGATGGGCCGAGCCTGGGCCAGCCGGTCCGCCGACTGGGCGATGTTCACTGCGTGGTCGCCGACGCGTTCGAGGTCGTTGGCGATCTTGAGCGCGGAGGTGAGCATGCGGAGGTCGCGCGCCATCGGCTGCTGCAGCGCGAGAAGGTTGATGCAGGTCTCCTCGATCTCCATCTCCATGGTATCGATGATCCGGTCGCCATGGATCACGCTGCGTGCCTTGGCGATGTCCCGCTCCAGCAGCGCCTCGACGGCCAGGCCCAGGGCGGCCTCGGCCTCGCCCGACATGGTGAGCAGTCGGACCTTGACGTCGTTCAGCTCGTCGTGAAAGTGCCGGTGCATGTCGACGCTCATCCGAATCTCCCGGTAATGTACGCTTCGGTCCGCTCGTTCGCCGGGGCGGTGAAGAGCCG
>JBDTTN010000161.1:0-6481 GCA_039930625.1 Gemmatimonadota bacterium
TGGCGAGCTGTTCGGGATTGAGCACCAGGCTCCTGGCCGAGTCGATCCTGGCAAGTGCGAGCTTGGGGAAATTGAACTTGTCCCTGGCCCACTGTTCCGTCTCGCGCAGCAGCTTTCTCGCCGGGCTGTTGGGGTCGGCCGGGCGCGCGGGCGTCTTCCGCCTGGTCAGGAACCGGAGACCGGAGAGCCGGAGCTCATCGATGACGATCTTCTTCTCGGTGAGCGGAGCGGGATCGAGATCGACGGTGATGGTGCCGGCCTCGAGGAGATTCCGGCTGGGATCCCGCGGGTCGGCGATGGCAAGACCGCCGAGGTCTACCGCCGCGTCCTTCTCGCGAATGCGGAAACTCTCGAGGTCCACTTCGGTGCCCAGGGTTTCGGAGAGCGTGTCCTCGGTCTCGATCCGCGCGATGCGCTCGGCGAAGACCAGGTACAGGACGATCAGCAGCAACCCGAAGAGCAGCAGCGGTCCTACCGCGCGCCACCGAAAGATCTTGATCGCGCGCTTCATTGCGGCACGAACCACGAGTACACGTTGTACACCTTCGAGGCCTTGAGCCCCTTCATGAAGCGGGAGTTGAGCACCCGAGCGCCGTAGGTAGCGCGATAATGCGCGATGCCCCGCTTCGAGAGGAGGTAGATCGGCACCGCTGCCACCAGCCACACCACGAAGCTGCCCAGCGTGACGCTGTTGTTGAAGTTGGTGTACGGCACCAGGGGGATGTTGTACCATCCGGTCCAGAGACCGTGGAGGCCGGGGGCGTCGAGCAGCGCGAGACCGACCCTGTCGAAGAGCGGGTCCAGCAGGAAGCCGAGCGGCGTGAAGAGCGCCATGCCGAGCATCCCGCCGCCGAAGGAGACGTTGAGCAGGACGATAGCGGCGAACAGCACGAGGTTGTGGGCGCTCAGCAGCGGGGTCAGGCCGATCCCCGCACCCAGCATGATGCCGGCGGCCACCTGCCTGGGGCTCCCTTCCGAATGCAGCGTCTGGAAGAGTGACTGCAGCAGTTTCACGAGGGTGAGCATGGCTGCAAATTAGGCGGACAACGCAGCGGGCAACAGGCGAGCCGGGCCCGCCCGGCGCGCTCGGACCGTCTCTCGGCAGACCATACCGGACCCGCCCGTCCGCTGATATCCTTCCCGCCCTATGCCCCGCCCCACCCAACAGATTGAGGTCCACAAGTTCGGCGGCGCCTCCCTCGCGGACGCGGCGGCGGTGCGCCAAGCTGTCTCCATCCTCCAGTCCCGGCCCGGTCCGCGCGTCGTCGTCGTCTCCGCCATGGCGGGAGTGACCGACCTGCTGCTCGGCGTCGCCGAACGAGCCCGCGTCGGCGACGTGGCCGCAGCCCACCAGGCCGCGACGGTTCTGCGGGAGCGCCACCATCTCGCGGCCAGGGCGCTGATACCGCAGGTCACGGCGCGCGCGGAGCTGCTCACCTTCATCGACGCGCAGATCGATGAATTGGAAACGCTCGCCAGAGGGCTGAGCATCCTGCGCGAGCTCACACCCCGCACCAGCGATTTCCTCGTCGCCCGGGGCGAGCGGCTCTCCGCGCGCCTGGTCACCGCCGCGCTGAGTACCGCCGGGGTAAAGACGAAGTATGTGGACGGGGCGGAGGTGGTGCTGACGGACGCCAACTTCGGCAACGCCTCGCCCGACCTCGATAAGACCGACGCGGCCTTGCGCAAGGCGTTGCGGCCGCTGCTGGCAAAGGGCGTGACGCCGGTCGTGACCGGCTTCATTGGCTCCACACCCGACGGCGAAGTGACGACTCTGGGGCGTGGCGGATCGGATCTCACGGCGGCGCTCGTCGGGCGGGCAATGGCGGCGGCGCGGGTGAACCTGTGGAAGGATGTCCCGGGGTTGCTCACGTCGGATCCGCGCGTCGTGCCGGATGCGCGGGTGCTGGCGCAGCTCAATGTCCGCGAGGCGGCTGAGCTGGCCTACTACGGGGCCAAGGTGCTGCACCCGCGGGCGCTGATCCCCATCATCGGACGGAAGGTGCCGCTGCTGGTCCGGCCCTTCGGGGACCCGGCCTCCGAGGGCACCGAGGTGTCTGAGCGGGAGACGGGCCTCGAAGTGCCGGTCAAGGCCCTGTCAGGCGCACCGGGTCAGGCGCTGATCACGGTCGAAGGGAACGGCATGCTGGGCGTGCCCGGCGTCGCCGCGCGCACCTTCGCGGCGCTGATGCGGGAGAATATCTCCGTGTCACTGATCACCCAGGCCTCGTCAGAACACTCGATCTGCTTCTGCGTCCCCGCCCCGAGCGCGGAGCGGGCGCGGGCCTGCCTCAGCGAAGCTTTTCGTGACGAGATCACCCACCACGAAATCGACGGCGTGACGGTACGCGGCGGCGTGGCCACGATCGCGGTCGTCGGCCTGGGGATGGCGGGTACCCCGGGTGTGGCGCGACGGGTGTTCTCGGCCCTCGCGGACGCGGGGATCAACGTGATTGCGATCGCGCAGGGTTCAAGTGAGCTCAACATTTCCGCGGTGGTGGACGAGGCGCAGCTCAAGGATGCGCAGCGCGCGATCCACGCGGGGTTCCAGCTCGGCAAGGTCGGCGGTGGCTCCGCCGCGCCACGCGACCGGCTCGACGTTTTCCTGCTGGGATTCGGACGTATCGGCCGGAGCTTCGCGGAGCTGGTCGGGGAGCTGCCGGCAAGCGGGCCCAAGGTGCGGATCGTCGGCGTGGCCGATCGCAGCGGTGTGGTGTTCGATCCCGCGGGACTCTCGGCTCACCGGATGCTCACGATCGCGCGGGAAAAGGCGAAGGGCCACGCCCTGCGGTCGGTGGATGGCGGGACGCCGTGGAACGCGGAGTTCGCGGTGAAGTCCGCCGCCCGCCACGCGCTGTCCCACCCGGTGCTGGTGGACGTCACCGCGGACGATACCGCGGCGGTGCTCCGCGGGGCGCTCAGTCACGGGATGGATGTGGTGCTGGCGAACAAGAAGCCGCTGGCGGCCGGCACCCGGGAGTCCGAGGAGCTGTTCACGGTGGCATCAGCGCACGGGCGCCGGCTCCGCTACGAGGCGACCGTCGGCGCTGGCTTGCCGGTGATGGACACCTTTGCCAAACTGATCGAAACCGGCGACGAGGTCGTCTCCATCGAGGGCTGCCTCTCGGGAACGCTCGGCTTTCTGCTCTCCGAGCTCGAGCGCTGGAAGAAGTTCTCGCAGATCCTTGCTGCTGCCATGGACGCGGGCTACACCGAGCCCGATCCTCGGGACGACCTCTCCGGCACCGACGTCGCCCGGAAGGCGCTGATCCTGGGCCGGCTGATGGGCTTCAAGGGTGAGCCAGGGTCGGTGGTCACCGAGTCGCTGGTGCCGGAGGGGGCGCGCGGCCTGCCGCTCAAGCAGTTCTTGGCGCGGCTTTCGACGTGGGACGATCACTTCGCACAGAAGGTCCGGGTGGCACAGCAGAAGGGGCAGGTGCTGCGCTACATCGCGACCGTTACGCCGCGCCGGCTCCGGGTGGGCCTGCAGGCGGTCGGCATCGACAGTCCCTTCGCAGGGCTCAAAGGGACGGACAACCAGATCGTGTTCACTACCACCCGTTACCGCGAGCATCCGCTGGTGATCCGCGGGCCGGGCGCTGGCCCCACGGTGACCGCCGCGGGGGTGCTCAACGACGTCCTCGCGCTGGCACGGCGATGAGCTACACCCGGGTTCGCGCCTATGCGCCGGGTTCCGTCGGCAATGTCGGCCCGGGACTCGACATCATGGGCATGGCGCTGGCCGGTCCCGGCGATGTCGTGATCGCCGACCGCGTTCCGGAGATCGGCGTCACGGTGCGCGATGCCGGCCACCCCGATCTCCCGCTTGAGGCGGGCGCGAACACCGCGGCGCTCGCGGCGCAGGCGGCGCTTCGGCTCGCCGGGGTGAAGGACGCCGGCATCGCGCTCACCATCGAGAAGGGCCTGCCGCTCTCCGGCGGACAGGGGGGCAGCGCCGCGTCCGCCGTCGCTGGGGCCGTGGCTGCCAACGCGCTCCTCGGACTGAACCTTACCGAGCAGCAACTGCTGGAATCGGCGCTCGCCGCCGAGGCCTGCGTGGCCGGCTGGCACCTGGACAACATCCTGCCCTCGCTGATCGGTGGCATCGTCCTGATTCGTGATGCGGCGGCCTACGACTACGTGCGACTGCCGTTCCCGAAGGGACTGCGCGTCGTGCTGGCGCATCCGGGCCAGCGGCTGCGGACGGCCGAGGGACGCGCCGTGCTGCCGCGGGAAGTACCTCGGGACCTCGCGGTCTTTCAGGCGGCGCAGGTGGCGGGCGTGGTGCTGGCGCTCGCGACCGGCGATCTCGACCTGCTCCGCCGCTCCCTCGAGGACCGCATCGCCGAGCCGGCGCGCGCAAGGCTGCTGCCCGGGTTCAGTGCGGCCAAGCTTGCGGCGCTCGCCGCAGGGGCGCTGGGCTGCTCCATCAGCGGCAGCGGGCCGACAGCGTTCGCCTTCGCGGCGGACGACGCCTCGGGCCGACGGATCGCCGAGGCGATGGTGGCGGCCTATCGTCGCGAAGAGGTGACTGCGACGGCGCGGGTGACCGAGGTGAGCCCGACCGGCGCGGTTGTGCTGGAGGCAGGCTGATGGCTTCGATGCAGGTCTGCGCCGCGTGCGGCGATCGCCTGACAGAACTCGACCCGCACACCCGCTGTGACTGCGGCGGCCTGCTCGAGATCCAGCACGATCCGCCGGTGGAGGATGGCGCGTCGCTCCGGCGGCTGTTCGAGGAGCGTTGGGGCCAGCGCAACGACCTGAATCTCTCCGGCGTGTGGCGCTATCGGGACCTGGTGATGCCATCGGTCGGCGACCACGCGGTCACCCATCCCGAGGGCAACACCCCACTCATCGCCCGGACCAGGATCGCCGAGTGGGCAGGGCTGCCGCAGCTCCGGGTGAAGCATGAGGGTCACAATCCGACCGGTTCGTTCAAGGACCGGGGCATGACGGTCGGCGTCACCCAGGCGAAGCGGATCGGGGCGACGGCGGTCGCCTGCGCGTCGACGGGCAACACCTCCGCCGCGCTCGCAAGCTACGGCGCGCAGGCGGGCCTCCCGGTGCTGGTCTTCGTGCCTGCCGGGCAGGTGGCGCTGGGCAAGCTCTCGCAGTCGCTCGCCTATGGCGCGAAGACGCTGCTGGTCGAAGGCGATTTCGACGACTGTCTCCGCCTGGTCCAGGCCGCCTCCGACGAACTCGGCGTCTACCTGCTCAATTCGATCAATCCGTGGCGGCTGGAGGGCCAGAAGACCATCGTGCTCGAGCTGCTGCAGCAGCTCTGCTGGGAAGTGCCGGAGTGGATCGTGCTGCCGGCGGGGAATCTCGGCAATACGGCGGCCTTCGGGAAAGCGCTGATGGAGGCGAAGGCGCTCGGCATCATCACGCGGATGCCGCGCATCGCCTCGGTGCAGGCGGCGGGCGCGGCGCCCTTCGCGATGGGCTTCGCCGAGCAATTCGCCGAGCGGCACACGGTCAAGGCGGAGACGGTGGCCACGGCAATCAAGATCGGCGACCCCGCCTCCTGGGACCGCGCGGTGAAGACCATCCGCGAGACCAACGGCGTGGTGACCTCGGTGACCGATGCCGAGATCCTCGAGGCCAAGGCGGTGATCGATGCCGCGGGCGTCGGCTGCGAGCCCGCGAGCGCGGCGAGCGTCGCGGGAGCGCGGCAGCTGCGGGAGCGCGGCGTGATCGGCATCAATGACCGGGTGGTGGCCGTCCTCACGGGGCACGTGCTCAAGGATCCCGGCGCGCTGATCACCTATCACCAGGAGACGGAGCCGGCGCCCCGATACGCCAACCGTCCGGTACCGATCGCGGCCGACCTGAATGCCGTGGCGCGAGTGCTGGGGAAGTCCCGCTAGGGAGCCACGAAGATTGTCAGACGGCGACGCGAACGACCCCCCGGGAGTTCTCCTCCCCGGGGGGTCGTTGGACATCGGGCCGGCGGCGGGCGAAGGCTACCTGGCGCTGTCGTGCCGCTCGCCGTCGGGCTGGGGCTCGCGAGGCTGATCGCGATCCACGTGGGGCGGCTTGCGATCGCGGTGCCGATGCTTCCGCTCCCGGCGCGGCTCCCTCCGCGGCTCCTTCCGTGGTTCCTTCACCCCGGTGCTGTCGCTCTCGCGACGATTCTCGCGCACCTCGCGCCGCTCCCGCCGCGATTCCCGGCGATCGTGGCGGACTTCCTTGCGCTCGGTCCTGGCTTCCACCTTGCCGCTGTCCGGCTGCTGCGCCGCGAGGGGCGCCACCGCGAGGGTGAGGCCGAGGGCGATGCCTGTCAACATCCTGGTCCGCATGGTGCCTGTCCTGTGTCCGTGGGTGACGAGAGCGGCGCCACCGGACTGCCGAGGCTGATTCGGCCGGACCAGTCAGCTACCAGACGCCCTCTCTATGGCGACCCGAAGATCCTGATAGGACTTCGGATCGATCTCCTGGAACGGCGCGGCTACGTAGCTGATGCGTCCGTCAGGCCCCACGA
>JBDTTN010000162.1:0-6439 GCA_039930625.1 Gemmatimonadota bacterium
AATGAATTCGTGCAGAATGGGTGGGGAGTCGAGGTGATGGCCGATGACCAGGCTACCACGTTCCGTGAGAATCGTTTCGAGGGCAATTCCTTCGACGTTACCACCAACAGCGCCAGTGCCAGCAGCCTCTTCGAGGGGAACTACTGGGACCGCTACTCAGGTTACGATCTCGATCGCGACGGGTATGGTGACATTCCTTTTCCGCCAGTGCGCCTGTTCGCGTTCGTCGTCCAGCAGAGCGAGCCGGCGCTGATCCTCATGCGAAGTTTCTTCGTCTCGCTGCTTGATGCGGCCGAGCGGGTGGCGCCCGTGCTTACGCCGCGGATGATGGTCGACAGGCGTCCCATGATGCGGTGGAGCGCGCGGTGAGCAGGGCAGCGCCGGTGATCGAGGCCACGGGGCTCAGCAAGCGGTTCGGGCGCGTCGAGGTGCTCAAGGGAATCGATCTGACCATCTCGCCGGGAAGGATTACCGGGCTCGTGGGCCCCAACGCGGCGGGCAAATCGACCTTCATCAAGGCGTTGCTCGGCCTGGTCAGACCGGATGTCGGTCGGCTGACGGTGCTGGGTCACGTCGTCAGCGGCGATGAGCAGTACCGGCTCGGAATCGGCTACATGCCGCAGGCGGCCCGCTTCCCGGAGAACCTCACGGGGTTCGAAGTCCTCGAAATGATTCGAGACCTGCGCGGCCCTGCGGCGACACAGGACCATGAGTTGTTGGAGCGCTTCCAGCTGAATGAGGAATTGAGAAAGCCGGTCCGGGCACTATCGGGCGGGACGCGGCAGAAGCTCTCCGCGGTCGTAGCACTCCTTTTCACGCCGGAACTGCTGATTCTTGACGAGCCGACCGCCGGGCTCGACCCGGTCGCGAGCGGAATCTTCAAGGACAAGCTGCTCGCCACGAGGGAGCGCGGGGCCTCCGTCCTGCTCGCGTCCCACACGCTGAGCGAAGTCCAGGAGCTGGCGGACGACATCGTCTTCCTGCTCGACGGGCAGGTCCGCTTCCATGGACCGGTCTCGCGTCTGATGCAGACGACCGGCTTCGCCAACCTCGAGCGTGCCATCGCGGCGCTCATGCAGCGTGGGGCGGCATGAGGAACGCCCGCAAGATTCTCGGCTACCAGCTCCGCGACGTCCTCCGCAACAAATGGATCCTCGCCTATGCTCTGGTGCTGATGCTGCTTACCGAGGCGCTGTTTCGTTTGGGCGGCGATGGGGGCCGGGTGCTGCTCTCGCTCCTGAACGTCGTGCTGATCTTCGTACCGCTGGTCGGCCTCACCTTCGGCACGCTCTATCTGTACACGGCTCGTGAGTTCATCGAGCTCTTGCTGGCGCAACCTGTTGGCCGAGGCTCGATGTTCGCCGGGCTCTGGGCGGGACTGGTGCTCCCTCTCAGTGCGGCGCTGGTGGTCGGAACCGGGCTTCCCTTCCTGCTGCACACCAGCGACGGGCCGGTACCGGTTCACTCGCTGTTGATGTTGCTCGGAACCGGAGTGCTGCTGACCGGGGTGTTCACCGCACTGGCGTTCCTCATCGCGCTGCGATTTGACGATCGGGCCCGCGGCTTCGGCGCCGCACTGCTGGTCTGGCTGGCCTGTGCCGTCGTGTATGATGGCCTTGTCCTCCTCACGGTCACGATTTTCGGCAGCTACCCGCTCGAGACGCCATTGCTCGGGCTCATGCTGCTCAACCCCCTCGATCTTGGGCGGGTGATGCTCTTGCTCGATTTCGATGTCGCGGCGCTGCTGGGGTACACCGGTGCCGTCTTTCAGCACTTCCTCGGCACGGCCCTCGGGCTGGGGGTGGCCGCCACCTCGCTGGTGTTATGGACGGCGCTGCCGCTCTGGCTGGGGGCACGGCGATTCGGACGGAGGGACTTCTGACGACAGCTGCCGGACCGCACCCTGCCGTACGGTCGCCGGTCGCTGGTGGGGAACGCCTGGAATCACAGACTCAAGCGGGGCGGCCGATATGGGCTGGCCTGAGTGCGTCGATTGTGCAGGCCGCCAACGCAGCCACGATCAGAGCGTCGTCGGCGGCGCCGGGTGCTCCAGCCTGAAGGAGAATCGCTGACTCACCAGTTGCGGCACTCGGCGGGCGCCTCGCCAGGCCGGCCTGAACTGCATCCCCATGAGCGCGAGCCGCACTGAGGCCGCGAATTCCTGATGTGAGCTGCGCAGAATCCGGACGCTGTTCAGATCCACCCACCCGGTGGTATCCACCACGAATTCCGCTTCGACGTAGCCCTCGACGCCGCCGGAGAGCAGGCTCGCTGGGTAGGCGGGCGCGGCACTCCCCTCCACCCGCACCACCTCCGAATCCACTCCCAACACCGTGAACACCGAGTCGAATCGCGCGGAGACCACACCAGGCGGGACCAGCCCCTGGATTGGACGCGCAGGCGGCCCTCCCTGATTCTCCACCTGGTGGGTCGAGATTGTCCGACCGATCCCGTCGGGGATCCCGGGGGGAGCGGGAATTGGCAGGCGCATCTCCCGCAGATCCGTCGGCAGTCGGTCCCGAGCGTAGAGATAGAGCGCTGGAAGGATTCTGGAGTCGTCGAATATGCGGTCCACGGCAGGACCCCGGATCACGGCGACGATCAGCAGCAGGTGTACTGCGACGCTGACCACCGCTGCGGCGGGGGTTTGCCATGCGGGACGGGCAGTCGGCAGAATCTCCATGGGCTCTCCTCCCTGCGCTCTTCGGGCGCCGCGGCTGACACCACGATGTGCGCCGGTCCCCGGGAGCGCAACAGGCTGTTCACCAACGCAACATTGATTGGAGGTGACGCGCTAGAAGAAGGCCATCCCTGCCAGCCCGCCGAACATTACGACGATGGCCGCGGCCACGGAGGCACGCAGCAGACGCCCCGGGGGCTGGCCCTGCATCAGCTTCGGGTCAGCCGAGACGATGAGAATCGCGAGCAGCAGAAAGGGAGCCAGCGCCCCATTGATGACCGCCGACCAGAACAGCGCCGATACCGGGTTCAGGTTTGCGTAGTCCATCGCAACCCCACCCAGCGTGGCGACAAGTACGACGCCGTAGAATCCGGGCGCGCCCCTCCAGCCCTTGTCCAGACCCTGGCGCCAGCCGAACGTCTCGGATATTGCGTACCCGGCCGACGCCGTGAGTGTCGGTATCGCCAGGAAACCCACACCGAGCACGCCGACGGCGTAGAGCCCGGCCGCGAACGCTCCGGCAAGCGGTTTCAGGGCCTGGGCCGCTTCACGCGAGGTCTGGACGTGTGTCAGGCCGTGCGCGTGCAGCGTGAGCGATGCGGTGAGAATGATGAAGAACATCACCAGATTCGAGAACAGCGTTCCGAGACCCACGTCGATCGCCCGCGCCTTCAGCTCCCCCGCCGTGGCGCCGATACGCTCCTTCCGGGTCTTCCGGCCCATCGACTTCTCCTCCTCCACCTCCTGCGACGCCTGCCAGAAGAACAGGTAGGGACTGATCGTGGTGCCGAGAATCGCCACCAGGGCGGCCCAGTAGCCACTGCCTCTGGGCAGCGTCGGCACGAAGGTGTCATGCAGGACCTGGCCCCAGTCGGGACCGAGCATGAATGCCGTGACGACGTACGCCAGCAGCACCAGCGTGAGCCACTTCAGCGTGTTGGCGATCTGGCTGTAGCGGAGCCGTATTGTGGCCCAGGCCGTGGCGGCACCAAACACCACCACGAAGAAATGTGAGTCGAGTCCGGTGAACAGTTCGGCCGCGTCCGCCATGCCTGCGAGATCCGCACCGACATTGATGGTGTTGGCCACCAGCAGGGCGATGGCAAAGATGACGATGATGGCCGTGGGAAAGCGGCGTCGAAGCACCTGGATCAGCCCGACTCCGGTGACCATGCCGATGCGGGCGCACATCATCTGCACCGCAGCCATCAGCGGCCAGGTCAGGAGCGAGGTCCACAGGAGCGAAGTCCCGTACTGCGCCCCGACAACCGTGTAGGTCGCGATACCGGACGGGTCGTCATCCGCCGCACCGGTGATCACTCCCGGTCCGATCGCGGAGAACAGTGAGCGGGGAGGCTTTCTGGCGGACTCGGACTTCGTGGTCATCGACTCTCAATTCATGCGGGGCGAGTCAAATGCGCCCGGGACTTTCCTGCAATGGTGCAGGCCGCCTGCCCGGGCTAACTGATGGTGCGCCGGACGAAGGCACGTACCCCGATCGCGCCGAGCGCCAGCGTGGCTGCGGCGAGGGCACCGAGGAAGGCCCACGGCGGCATGTGCGGCATACCGGGCGTGAGTGCGGCGCGGAGCCCCTCGCTCATGTAAACCAGGGGATTGATGAGGACGAACAACTGCAGCCAGGGAATGTGGTGGAGCAGCGCCCACGGATAGTAGACGCACCCCAGATAGGTGATCGGCACGACCACGACCGCAAACATCAGCCCGATCTGCTGCGGGCGGACGATGGTTCCGAGGGCCAGGCCGAGCGCGCCCGCCGTGAGACTCGCCAGGAGAACAACCGCGATGAGCAGTGGCCAGCTCGCGACGTGCACCTCCACTGGCGTCGCCGGCACGAAGTAGACCATCGGAAAGACGACCAGCCCTCCGATAAGGCCCTGTATCGCCCCGACGACCAGCTTTTCGATCGCGACCAGTTCCACAGGCACGGGGGCGAGCACCCGGTCCTCGATCTCCCGGGTCCCCCCGAGTTCGATGGAGAGCGGCAGCGCCACGGCGGAGATCCCGGTAAACACCATCGCGACCGCGACCAGACCGGGTACGACGATCGTAGCGTAACTCGACCCCGCGGCTCCGGACTGGAAGGACTGGCCGATCCTCGGCAGCACGAAGGTGAACACGAAGACGAAGAGCAGCGGATTCATGACCGTCCGGGTGATGAACGGCACGAAGTTGCGGCGCAGGACGCGCAGATCACGCAGCACCATGCCCCAGAGCGGTGCGGCATAGCCGGTATGAAGTGACTCAGTCACGCAGCTCCCGTCCGGTCAGCTGAATGAAGACCGTTTCGAGGGTCGGTTCGAAGATCGAGATATCGCGGAGGCCGTACGGCACCGTGGCTTCCACCAGCCGCGGCAGCAGCCCCTCGCGCGAGTTGGCGAGAATCCGGAGACCGGCTTCGGTGCGCCGTACTTCGCGGACCGAGGGGAGCGCCTCGACGGAGAGCCGCAACTGCTCGTCGGCCCGCTCGAGTTCGACTTCGACCACGGTTCCCGCTCCCACCCGCTGCTTGAGTTCGGACGCCGTCCCCGTCACCAGCACCTTGCCATGATCGATGATCGCGACCCGATCGCTCAGCCGGTCGGCCTCTTCCATGTAGTGGGTGGTGAGGAGCACGGTCAGCCCGCCAGCCCGAAGCTCCCCGATCAGCTCCCAGAGAGCGAGCCGGCTCTGCGGGTCGAGGCCGGCAGTGGGCTCATCCAGGAAGAGCATCCGCGGGCGGTGGGCGATAGCCCGCGCGATCTGGACCCGCTGGGCCAGCCCGCCGGAGAGAGTCACCGCCATGGCGGAGGCCCGATCTGTCAGGCGGAACTGGGCCAGCAGTTCAGCGGTGCGCGCCCTGGCCTCGGCGCCGCCCATCCCGAAGTAGCGGCAATGGTAGTAGAGGTTTTCGTGGACGGTGCAGGCGCGATCGAGGGTGTTGTACTGGGTGACGACGCCGATACGCCGCTTGACCGCAGCCGGATCAGATCCGACATCGAGTCCGTCGAGCGTCACCCGGCCGCTGCTGGACAGGACGCGCGTCGTGCAGACGCCGACCGTCGTCGTCTTCCCCGCCCCGTTCGGGCCGAGCAGCGCAAAGATCTCGCCCGGGCGAACATCGAGATCCACGCCCTGCAGCGCGCGGATGAGAGGCGGGCCAGGGTACGTCTTGGTGAGCGCCTCGATCGTGAGCGCCGGAGCACCGGTCACCGGCCGCCGCGCCTCAGTCCACCGGGCGGGTGCGGCGCGCGATGCGGTAGGCTTCTCGCGCGCGGGCCACGGCGTCGACCAGCGGAGCCGGGTCGAAGCGGACCGGGTCGGTGCAGGGGAGTCCGGTCTCGCGGGTCGCCGCCTCGATCGCTGCCTTCGCCTCCGCATCGCCCAGATCGTAGGTGTTGAGCGAGATGCCGATCGTCTGCGTGGGGTGCACGAAGCCGGCGACAGATTCGTACAGGCGGACATACTCGCTGAGCGGCGGAATCCTGAGCCAGGACGCCTTGCGGTAGTCACCTATGTATTCACGCGTGGCCTGGTGACAGAGGATCAGCGCGTCGGGACAGGAGCCGTGCAGGAGGCCGCAGGTCACGCCGGAATAGCCGGGGTGATTGAGACTGCCCTGCCCTTCAACCAGAACGATGTCAGCATCCTTGCTGCCCTCGAGTACCAGCCACTCCGCTGCGCCGGCGATGAAGTCTGCGACGACGGCGTCCACCGCGATGCCCCAGCCCTCGATCATGATCCCGGTCTGCCCCGTCGCGA
>JBDTTN010000163.1:0-6370 GCA_039930625.1 Gemmatimonadota bacterium
GCCGCCGTTAGAATAGATGTCATCGAGCCTCGTGCATCGAACGGTGCACGAGGATTGTTCCTACCTCACGGATGTGCGAGCATACTGCGCGCTCAGTGAATCGTAGACGCTGAACAGAGTGGTGGCATTGCCCTCCCGGTCGAACAACCCGCTTCTCCAGTTGAGTGGCTCCCAGATCGCTGCGCCCTTCCCCATGTCGTTGGGGAGGCCGAACACGATCTCGTGCACCGGTCGCTTGAAGTCGGAGTACTCCACCACATTCACTGGCTTGTGGTAGCGATCGATGAGGTCGTGGAGATTGGCGGAGAGATCCTCGAGGCTGCCGTGCCAGCGGGGATAGTAGGAGAGCCCGATGATGTCGAACTTCACTCCCCGGGCCAGCATGTTGTCCAGCCAGAAGCGCGCCTCCTCGCTCTGCCCGCCCAGCGCCAGGTGCATCATCACCGGAATCTGCGGGTCCACCGCTTCGGTGCCGGCCACGCCGGCCTTGAGCAGCCCCGCAAGCTGATCCAGGTTGCCGATGTGCCCGTCCGGCCAGAGGAGGCCGTGGTTGATCTCGTTGCCGACCTGCACCATGTCGGGGAGGGTGCCCTGCTCCTTCATGGTGCGGAGCACTGAGGTCGTATAGCTACGCACCGAGTCCCGCAGCGCCGCATGGCTCAGCTTGGCCCACGCGAGGGGCTTGTTCTGCTGCTGGGGGTCGGCCCAGTAGTCGCTGTAGTGGAAGTCGAGCAGCAACTTCATCCCGGCCGCCTTCACGCGGCGCGCCATGCTCAGGGTCGAGTCCAGTCCGCAGAAGCCGATTCCCGGGGAATAGCCCTTGGGGTTCTCTGGATTGACGAAGATCCGGAGCCGGATGGTGTTGAACCCGTGCCGCTTGAGGAGCTCGATGGCATCGACCGTTGCGCCATTCTCATGGAACTCCCGGCTTCCCTGGGCAAATCGTGACGAGCCGCTCTCGATCTGGGGGAGGAAGGAAATGTCCGCGCCGATCATCCGCCAGATGGGCTTGGTGGTGGCTGGGAGCTGCTCGGCGGTGGGCGTCAGCAGCCGCACATCCGCGGGGATGGTGTGGATCTCGTGACCTCCCGGGAAGAGGGTCCCCGAGCGGGCTTCGATCTTCACCCTGTCCGGCGAGGTTCCCGCGCGGAAACGGAGGAGCTTCACTCCATGCACCAGTGCGACCTGGGTATAACGGGCGCCGCCGGTGTCAGGCACGGTCGGCAGAATCTTGCCGTCGGATGCTGTGAGGGTACCATCGCCGGTGATGTAGAGTCGAATCGAATCGGTCGCTGAGGTGATCTCGCGTCCCAGGCTGTCGGTGACAGCGATCCGCAGCCGAGTCCAGTCCTTCCCGTCGGCCCTGAGTGTGGTGCTATAGCTGGTAAGCATGACCGCCACCGGCCGGCCAGAGTCCACCCGACTCACCGCGGAGAAGTCCTGAGTCCGGCTGGCCGCCTTTGGGCACTGGACCAGCGTCAGGCCGGCGAGCGCGGTCAGCGCGAATGTTCGGTTGTGCATGGCGGCTCCAGGCGGGGTGACGGGGACCACAGTGGGTGCGCGTGTGGATGAATGCCGAGTATACCTCGGACCCAGGAGTCTGGAAACTATGACTGGTGTACGCTACGTGTGGCACGGTGGGAGGGCGCCGGGTAAGTTATCCGGCATTGGCCACGTCCTGTGGGCTGATCGCACATCGGAGTACGTGTACCAGATGACTCCAGGAGAATCATGAAGGCATTTCTTGCGGTGGTCGGAACGGCGGCGGGGAGCGAACTCGCGACATGAATGCCGCGCTGCCTGCCAAGCCCACCCGCCTCGAATCGATCGACGTGGTTCGCGGGCTGATCATGATCATCATGGCACTCGATCACACCCGAGACTTCTTTGGCATCCCGGGACAGAGCCCCACCGATCTGACCACCGCATCCGCTGCGCTCTTCCTCACCCGCTGGATCACCTACTTCTGTGCCCCGGTGTTCTTCCTGCTCACCGGCACCGGCGCCTATCTCTCGCTGCGGTGGAAGTCCACGAGCGAACTGTCCCGGTACCTCTTCACCCGCGGGGTGTGGCTGATCTTCCTGGAACTTGTGGTGCTGCGGTGCTTCGCCTACCAGTTCAACATCGACTATCGGGTCACGCTGCTGCTGGTGCTCTGGGCGCTCGGCTGGGCAATGATCACCCTCGCTGTGCTGATGTGGCTCTCCGCGCCGGTGGTCACACTGATCGGCGTCATGATGATCGCCACGCACAACCTGCTTGACGGGGTCAGCTCGACGAATCCGCTCTGGGCGATCCTGCACGTGCCGGGCTTCGTGCTCAATACTCCTGAGCACGCGGTCTTTGTGGCCTATCCGCTCATTCCCTGGATTGGCGTCACCGCGGCAGGATTCGGGCTGGGGCAGATCTTCGGCTGGGAGCGCGACCGGCGGCGGGCGTTCCTGTTGCGGCTGGGACTGGGGCTTTCCGCCGCCTTCCTACTGCTCCGCGGCATCAACCTCTACGGCGACCCGGCGCCCTGGGCACCGCAGCGCACGACCGAGTTCACCGTGCTGTCGTTTCTGAACACGATCAAGTACCCGCCGTCGCTGCTGTTCCTGCTGATGACGCTGGGTCCCGCGATGCTGCTGCTCCGGGTGGTGGATCGGGAGATACCGCGGTGGCTGCGCCCGGCACTCGTGATCGGCAAGGTGCCGCTCTTCTACTATATCCTGCACTTCTTCCTGATCCATCTGCTCGCGGTCGGCATCTGCCTGTTGCGCTACGGGTCGGCCCACTGGATGTTCGAGTCACCGGACCTCGGCCACTATCCCTTCAGTCCGCCGCCCGGTTGGGGATACTCTTTGCCGTTCGTCTATATGGTGTGGCTATGCGTCGTTGTGGCGATGTACCCGCTCTGCCACTGGTTCGCGGGGCTCAAACGGCGGCGCCGTGAGGTATGGCTGAGTTACCTCTGACGGGATGATGGGAGAGTGGCGGCCCAGTCGGCGTATTTTTCCGGAGTATCCGCGATGACAGCGTCTCTGCTGGTGAACAGGGCACCGGTGCTGACCATCTGGGCGATGATCGTCGCGGAGCGCCTGGGGCACTCACGCGCCACCGCGCTCACACTCGGCAAGGCGCTGGCCGGCATGAACGCGCAATCCAAAGGCCGCCGGCTCGGCATCTACGACGAAGCGACCACCAAGCCGGGGACCTCCAAGGTCAAGAAACCGGCGGCGCCTCCGCCGAAGTCCGTGTCGCTGCTCGGCCGGGCGATTGCGGTGACGAAGACTGCCTCCGGGCTCCGGGCGATCGCCAAAGATGTCCCGGTGACGCCTGCGAGCGTTGAACGCTATCTCACCCAGAAGTTCGGCGCGGCATTGCCTGAGGTCGAAGCGGCCATGCGCGAAGTGGCTGAGTCCTATTCGCCGAAGCGGCTGGCAGAGATTGGGTTCACGCTCTATGAAAAGTTTCGTCCCGAAATTCCCGAAGGGGTCAAGGGATGGGGTGCAAAGGGTCGGTTGAGTCTCGAGACGATTCGGGCACAGGCGGCTGCCGGCTGAGTCGGGGGCACCAGGCGAACAACCCTCGGCCTTGCGGTTCCGGCGTTCTGGCGGTCACTTCTCTCACGTAGGGGCGACAACCCAGGCGTTGCCCCGACGCCGACATTCACCCTCCTAGAATGGAACGACCCATGGCCGAGAGCGTCTACAAAGTCATCGAGCTGATCGGGACGAGCACTGAATCATGGGAAAAGGCGGCCGCGGGTGCCGTCGCCCGTGCCTCCAAGTCGCTGCGCGATCTGCGGATCGCGGAGGTGGTCGAGCTTGACATGCAGTTGAAGAACGGCAAGGTGGAGTTCTACCGGGCCCGGCTCAAGGTTTCCTTCAAGTTTGAATCGCCGAAGTAGGGCGGGGGGCCTCTACCGAGGAGGCATCATGAAGTGGATCCCCCGGGACCGCGCGGATGTTCGCCGAAGTTGTCGAGAGTGGGGTGCGTCGCCACCAGTTCCAGTCGATCACGGGGAGGGCGGCTGTCCCTGACGAGCGAGGCTCCACTCTCGCTCCGCCTCGCTTCGCCGTGCCAATGCGTCGTAGAGCTTCGCCAGCACCTCGTGGGCCTTCCGAGCGTCGGTGGAATTCGGAGGCAGGGTGGCGGTAATGATCTTGAGGCCCTTGAGCGCCACGGATTCCGCGGCGGCCCAGCGTCGCTGCGCCGTCAGGACTGCGGCGAGTCGGATCTGTGAGAGTCCGACGAGGCCGTGTGCCGGCCCGTAGATCCTGATCCGGATCTCCAGCGCCTCGCGAGCGGTCCGTTCCGCCTCCGCCGGCCGTCCCATCGCCTGGAGAATCTCGGAGGTATGGTCGAGCGCCGAGGCGACGGCCGAATGATTGTTCCCGAACGCGGCCATCCAGATAGGCAGCGCCTTCTCCTCCAGTGCCAGGGCCTCGGGGTAGCGGCCCTGTCGGGCTAGTTCCTGCGACAGATCTTCCTGGGCGCCGGCGTAGCTGCCCGAGCGGTCTCCGTAGCGAGCAGACTGAATCGATACGACCTCACGGAGCAGCGCCTCCGCCTCCGCGCCCCGGTTCTGCGCCCCCAGGAGCGAAGCCAGATTCCCGAGCCCATGTACCATTCGGGGATCGATGTTGCCGCCCTCCCGTCGGAGGCTGGCGATCCCCTCGCGGTACATCGCCTCCGCCGCGCTGTCGCGACCGACCAGTTGCAGCTGATCCGCCAGGTAGAAGCGGGCCACCGCCGTGACCGGATCATCGGGGCCGAGCAGCCGCGCCTTGGTGTCCAGTGCCTCTTCCAGCAGCGTCTGAGCTTCAGCATTCTGGCCCACCCGCCTCAGCGCGAGACCCACCAGACCCAGGTCTTCCGCGGTCTGGGGGTCCGTGGCGGGAAGGACCGCTCGATCGATCGCCAGCGCTTCCCGATACTCCTGCACCGACTCGATGTTCCGCCCCAGGTACGGCATCAGGAACGCCAGGTCGCGATAGCTCTCCGCCACCTTTGCATGCCGGCGTCCGAAGGCCTTGAGCCGGATGGCCAGCGCCTGCTGGTAGCTCGCGAGTGCCTCCGGGTATTTCGACTGGGCCCGGTAGATCCGTCCCAGATGCCCCTGGCTCTCGGCCAGGTCGGGATGCTCGGCGGGGAGGCTCGCGAGCCGCAGTTGCCAGGCGCGGTTCACGAGTTCCGAGGCCTGATCGAAGCGCCCCAGTTGGACGAAGACCATGCCGAGCGCATCGAACATGCTGGCCTGCACCAGCGGCTGGCCCGTGAGCGCCTCCGCCCGCTCCACTCCCTGGCGGAGCAGCGTCCTTGCAGCGGTGGTGTCCATCGAGGCCTGTCCCGGATCGGCAGCCTCGAACAGCCCGATGACATAGTTGCCAATCTGCTCCGACTGCTGCCGGGCCGCTTCGGCCCGATCCCGCTCGCGGCGTGCGACCGCTGCCTGCCGCTCCACCACGATGATGCCGGTCACGATGAGTATCACCGCGAGCAGTGAGAAGGACGCGGCGGTGCGGTTTCGACGGATGAGTTTGCCGGCGCGGTACCGGAGGCTATCGGGACGGGCCAGCACCGGATGGCCATCGAGGTAGCGGTGCAGATCCTCCGCCAGCTGCTCGGCGGAGGAGTAGCGCCGAATGGGCCGCTTGGCGAGCGCCTTGAGAATGATGGTGTCGAGATCGCCTTCGAGACTCCGCCGGATTCTCGGGTCGGTGCAGCGGGAGCTTGGGCGGGGCGGTTCCTCCTCGCAGATGAGCTGCTCCATCTCGGCGGGGCTCCGCCCGTCCAGATCGTAGGGCCGCACCCCGCACAGCAGTTCGTAGAGCATGACGCCGAGCGCGTAGACGTCGGAGAGAGTGCTGACGACTCTGCCGCGGAACTGTTCCGGGCTGGCGTACGCCGGCGTGACCCAGGGGGTGCTGCGGGTCAGTCCGGCACCCTCCTCCTCCGGATCGAGCAGCTTGGCAACACCGAAGTCGAGCAGCCGCGGCCGTCCGTCGGGGCCGACCATCACATTCGACGGTTTGAGATCGCGGTGGATCACCAGCTGCTGGTGGGCGTAATGGACCGCCTCACACACCTCGACGAAGAGTTCCAGCCGGGCCCGGAGCGACAGGCCCTCCCGGGCCGCATGTTCCAGCAGGGTGCCACCCTGGACATACTCCATCGCGAGATACGGCTGGCCCGAAGGCGTGCTGCCGCCGTCGATCAGCCGGGCGATGTTGGGATGCTCGAGCCGGGCCAGTACCCGCCGCTCGTGGGCGACATGCTCGGCGAGGCGGGGATCGAGGAAGCCCGCACGCAGCAGCTTGAGCGCCACCCGCTGGCTGAACCCCGCCTGTTCCCGCTCGGCCAGGTAGACCGTTCCCATCCCGCC
>JBDTTN010000164.1:0-6363 GCA_039930625.1 Gemmatimonadota bacterium
TGGGCGACGGGAAGCTGGTGATCCTGTCGACGCACATCGTGACGGACATCGAGTCTACCGCCACCTCCATCGCCGTGATGAAGCAGGGCCGGCTGCTCACCTGTGCCGCGCCCGAAGTGCTGCTTCGGTCGGCGGTTGGCAGTGTGTGGGAGGCGATACTGTCCTCGGAACGGTTCGAGACGGAGCGAAGCCGGCTCCGGATCTCCCATGCGGTCCGTCGGCCGGATGGCGTACACGTGCGTGTTGTCCAGCCGACACTCCCGATGGCCGACGCGAGCCCCGCCGAGCCGGATCTCGAGGACGCGTTTCTCTATGTGATGAACCACGGGAGCGTGGCGTGAGAGCCTCCCTCGCACGGATCGGTGCCGTGGTACGGGCCGACGTCCTCATCCGGGTGCGGCGACCGTCGTCGATCGCTGTCTTCCTCGCGCTCTGCGCTCTTGCCTATTTGTGGGTGCCGGATCTTTCGTCAGGCAGGACGCTCATGCAGGTCGATGGGCACCGGGCATTGTACAACTCTGCCACGATCGCGATCGCCACCGCGGGACTCGCCACGCTGCTGCTCGGAATGCTCGGCTTCTACCTGGTGAGCAACACCGTGCGGCGCGACATCATCAGCCGGACCGGGTTCGTAATCGCCGCAATGCCGGTGCGAAGCGCCGAGTACCTGGCCGGCAAGTTCCTCGGCAATGCCACCTTTCTCGGCCTCGTGATCCTGGGATACATGGTGAATGTGATGGGCATGCATCTCCTCCGAGGGGAGGTGCCGATCGAGCCGTGGGTCTATCTCTCGATCTACCTCGCCATGGCGGGTCCAGCAATTCTGGTGATCTCCGGCCTGGCATTGCTGTTCGAGTGCGTCCGCCCACTCTCTGGGCGAGTTGGTGACGTACTGTATTTCTTCGTCTGGGTGGCCATGGTCAGCCTGGCCGCGGCCTCCGATGGAGCTCCAGGTGAGCAATGGCAGAGGTTCACCGACATCCTCGGGATGCTCTTCATGCTGCAGCAGGTTCGTGGCGGCCAGGAGCTGCAGGGGGTCTCCATCGGCCAGAGCTCCTTCGACCCATCCAAGGCGCCATGGATCTTCACCGGCGTTCACTGGACCTGGCCTGTCATCGAGGCGCGGCTCGCCGCAGCGCTGCTCGCGGTTCCGCTGCTGTTGCTGGCACTGGGGTTCTTCGTGCGATTCGATCCGGCTCGCATCAAGGGCGGCACTACCCATGTCCGCGTCGGCATCCTTGGGAGGATCAACCGCTGGCTCAAACCACTTACCCGGGTGCTGCTGCCGCTGGCTGGTCGAGGTGGCGGGCTCGGCGGTATCGCCCTGGGTGAGTTCACGCTGACACTGATGCTGTCTCCGCTTGCGCTGGTCTGGTGGGTGGGACTGAGTGGGTGGGCGCTGGTGGCTAGCCGGAGCAGTCTGACGGAGGCCGTCCTCCCGGTCACATTCGTTGCGATCACCACCATCATCGCCGACATCACCACCCGGGATTCATCCGCGGGGACCACTGCGCTGCTCTACAGCCTGCCGAGAGTCCGCCGCGGTTTTGTGGTGACAAAATTCCTTGGCGCCGCGCTTACCGCGCTGGCCTTCCTGATTGTCCCGCTGCTCCGGTTGGGCTTTGAATCGCCGAGTTCCGCTCTTTCGCTTGCAATCGGAGGGCTGTTCGTGAGTGCGGCGGCGGTATCCCTGGGTCGCCTGACCGGGAGCTCGAAGGCCTTCACCGGGCTGTTCCTGCTATTCCTCTATGTGGTCCTGAGCAGCAAGGGCGACCCGGGCCTCGATTTTGCAGGGTGGAATGGGGTCGAAACGGCAAGCGCCCGGCTCGGGTACCTTTTGGCGGGAGTCGCGTTTGTGGCAGTCGCCATGATCCGGCACCTCGCCGAAGGGAGGCGGAGCTGAGGGGCAACAGAGGCCGCTCTGCCCGCTGTGAAGGTGCCGTAACTTCGCTTCATTTATATGACTTAGGGCGATACTTTCTACTGGGTTCACCTCCGGCCTGGCCACTGCGGCTCCGAGGTGACGCCCTTTCATGTTCAAGGACCGCGAGATGCTCCAGAAGCTGCTGGAATTCTATGTCCCCGACGTCGGCGGAGCACTCTGGCTCGGCCTGCTCGTGGCGTTCCTGCTGTTCGGTGACTTCAAGCGGCTGCTCGCTCCCCGCAATCTCGCGCTACTCGGCCTCCTGATTACTGCACCGTTCCTGAATGACATCGAGCGGTGGAACTATACCAAGCATCCAACGATCGCGACGTACCTCTGGGACGTGATCTTTCTGATCACGCTGGGGCACACCATCTGGGGGTTCCTCCTGGCACAGCCCAGGGACCGGCCGGGCTGGGTCCCCAACGTGCCCCGGAGCGGGTTGGCGATGCTGTGCGGCCTGCTGGTCACGATGAATGTGCTGATGACCCTGGGGAAGAAGCCGGAAGATGCCGGATTCTACATCGCGCTCGGATCGCAGCGGTGGCTGGAGACGGGGGTACTCCCGTACGGCGATTCCGCGCTCGTGGGGCCGACCACACCGGGATTCGGCGCGGCTGCCACCTACGGCCCCATCCTTTACCTCGCGCACGTCCCGACTCAGCTGTTGCTCGACGGCACCCCGAATCCACCTGACGCGGATGTGATGAATCGCGCGGTGTACCAACGGCCGTCGATGCTGGGACCACAGCTGGTGATGATCGTGTTCCACCTCGCCGGGCTGCTCGCCCTCTTCGCCGTGACGCGCAGACTGGCCGGGACGCAGGCCGCGCTCGGCGCCGTTGCGCTGTATGCCTGCATGCCCTACCTCGCCGGGCTCGACGCAGGGCGAGGGTCCATCGCCGGCCTGCGATTCATCTCTCACATCGCGCCGCCCGCATTGCTGCTACTGGCGTTGTGGGCGGTGGACCGACCTTTCCTCTCGGGTGCGCTCTTCGCGTGTGCCGCGGGCGCGCTCTTCTTCCCGGTCTTCATCTTCCCGGCGTGGTTCGCGTGGCGCTATTGGCGCAACGAGAAGCCGTGGCAATTTTTCGCCGGCACGGCCGTGGCCGGAGCCGCGATCCTGGCGATGGTCATTCGATTCACGCCGGCCGACTCGATCCTGGGCTCGGTAGGCAAGTTCCTGCATGCGATCGTTGAGCACCAGGAGGGCGTCGGGCCGCACCAGTACGGCGGCAGCAACTTCGGCTTCTGGGGCACCCACCCCGGGCTGGCGTTTCTGCACCACCCGCTGGCGGGGAGTCCGTTCAGCGAACCGGTGTTCCTCGCATTCGTGTCGTTGTGTCTCGCGGCATGCTTCCTGGTGCGCCGCGGTGGTGTGACGACGCTTGCCGCGATCACTGCGGCGCTCGGCGCGGGCGTCCAGCTGTGGAAGACTCACGGAGGCGGGACGTATATCGAGTGGTACCTGCCCTTCCTCATCCTTGCGCTGGTCGCGGGCGACCGTACGCGCGTCGCGGACGAGCTCGAGGGCGCCGCAGTGCCGGGCCCTGAGGGAGCGCGGTCCTGACCGCAGCATCGCGGGCATCAGCGTGACCGCCGAGCGGCGCAGCGTCCTCCTCCTGGTGACGGTGCTGGCCGTGCTCGCCATCCCGGCGCTGGTGGATCCGGGAGCGGTGGCACGCGGCGGCGCTTTGCTCGATCTCGCCGCTTCCGCGCATCCCTGGCTCGGCACGGGTTCTGCCTTTCTCCGTTTCATCTGGCTGCCGATCGTTGCCACGAGCGCGCTGGTGCTCACCCTCGCACCGGGGCTGGTGCTGGTATTCGTTTCCGGGGTGGTGCGCTCGGCGGCGGAGTGGCTGCTTCTCAGTCTCGCGGTCTCGGTGGTGCTGCTGAGTCTGGTCACCGAGTCGACCGAGTTGATCGCCGGCGGACCACTGCGGGGCTCGGCGTTCGGGGCGCTGGCGCTCGCGACCACAGTGGTCTGCGGGATCGTGGCAGCGGCGTTTGCCAGGCCCGATCGGATACTGCGGTTCAGCCGCACCGACGCCCACACCCTGGCCGCGGCCGCGGCGGGCTCGCTGATCACCCTGGTGGCGTTCGAGCCGAAGTTCCTGTGGGAGACTTTCAATGGAGACGGCGCGCACGCCTACGAATCGGCGCGACTGCTGCTGCACCAGGCGCTGCCATTCTGGGCGCCGGATGCCGGCGGGATGTCGAACTACCCGGGAGTGACCAGCTTCCTGGCATCGTACCCGACGGCCTGGTTTGTCAGGCTGTTCGGCGAAAACGAAGCGTCGGCCCGGATTCCCTATCTCCTGTTCGTGTCGGCCGGGCTCTACCCCGGGCTGCTGGCGCTCATCGATGCCGGGCGCGGCGAGGAGCCCGCCGACGTACGCGCACGCTGGCTGCTGTGGCCGGCGCTGCTGGTGTTCACGGCGGTGATGGGGTTCAGTGCGACGTACAATCCCTATCACGCCGACCTGGCGCTTCCCGCGACGCAGGACGCGCTGGTGATCGCGTGGTTCCTTGGATTCGCGTGGGCGTTCGTGACGGAACGCCGGGTCTGGATTTGCGCCTTTGCCGCGCTGACCTTCGCCACCTCGCCCGCCGGGCAGGTGCTGCTCGGCCTGTGGCTGGTCGCGGCGGTGCTGTTCCAGCGCCCGCTGCCGGTACGCACCCTGGTCGTGGCCGCGGGCAGTATCGTCCTCTGGTTTGTGATTGCCAAGCTGAGCCCCGCGATGCTCACCGCACTGGGGCAGAATGTGCCGGGCTCCGAGCACTCGACCGGTTCGCTGGCGAAGCGACTGCTCAAGGTGCAGTGGCGCCAGTGGCGCCGGATCGTGTACTTCGTGGTACCGGGGGGCATCCTTCCGGCGCTGGCGGTGCCGATGCTATGGCGCCAGGACCGCACTACGCGGACGATCGCGGCGGTCGCCTCGGCGCAGTTCGCTTTCTTCTACTTTCAGAGCCGGGTCTCGCTGCACTACTTTGCGCCGGCGATGGTACTGCCGCTGGCGGTCTTCTGGCGCATGGCGCCGACCCAATGGCCGGGCAGAGGCAAGTGGCTGCCGGTCACGGTGACGGCAGCGGCCCTGCTGGCGATGCTCGTATCGCTGCCGAGGAACCCTGGTCCGCAGCTGGCGGCGCGCCCCGTCGGCGCCGAGATCGAGGACCGGCTCGGCGGGTACGACGAGTCCGCGTCAGGCACATTCCGACGCAGCGAGCTGCTGAGCTCGATTCTGCCGAGGGATGCGCACTCCAGCGTGCCGGACAGCAGCTATGGCGGGTCACCGCTCTCCTGGTTCTACTACGCTCACCGGACCCCGCCGCCGCGGACGACCGCCTACCTTTTCGACAGCGATACCGCCCCTGCTCCGGCTGGCGCGCGGCTGGTGGAGCATGCGAATGGTGTCGCACTGTATGTGACCGACGAAGCGGCCCTGGAGCGCGATCGGGCTCGGCGGCCTCCGGTCAGCATCGCACGAATCTATTTCATCGAGAAGCAAACCCTTTTCCGCGGTAACTGAGCCATGAGCCTGACCGATCTCGAAGAGAGCATGCGGACCCCGAAGATCTCGGCGACCGAACTCTACGACGCCTACTTCAAGACCCGATTCGGATACGATCCGCGCCGGGATTCCGTCTGGAAGGAGGTCGTGCGCTGGATCCAGTCGAAGTACATCCCGGCGGATGCCCAGGTGCTCGACTGCGGGGCGGGCTACTGCAACTTCATCAACCATGTCGTCGCGAAGGAGCGGCATGCGGTCGACGTGTTCACCCACTTCCCCGACTATGCCGCGCCGGGCGTCAGCACGCACGTCTCCACGGCCACCGACATGAGCTTCTTCGGGGATGATTCCTTCGATGTGGTGTTCGCCAGCAACCTGGTGGAGCACCTCACGCGGCCGGATCTGGTCGAGTTCCTGGCTGAGGTACGGCGGGTGCTGCGGCTGGGCGGCCTGCTGATCCTGATGCAGCCGAATTTCAAGTATTGTTCGACGACGTATTTCGACGACTATACCCACATTCAGATCTTCACCGACGCCAGCCTGTACGACTTCCTGGAAGCCTTCGGCTTCAAGATCCGGAAGAGCTATCCGAAGTTCATGCCAGTCAACATGAAGTCCACACTCCGGCTCAACCTGCCGATGCTGCCATTGCTGGTCCGGACCTATCTGTCGATGTCATTCAAGCCATTCGCCGGCCAGATGCTCATGGTGGCGGAGAACCGGAAGAAGAGCCCGACCGGGAAGTAGCGGCGGAGCCAGCCCAGCCGGCCCGTGCCGAGTCGAGTCGAGTGCGCAAGCGCTGCCATTCGGTGAGCAGGGTCGTGTCCGCGACGCGATTCTGCTCCTCGAGGGTGTCGCTGCGCCAGAGGTACAGCTCCTCGCGCCCCACGCCATCGTGGATGTAATGCAGGTGGTCGTCGAGGATGG
>JBDTTN010000165.1:0-6279 GCA_039930625.1 Gemmatimonadota bacterium
TCCGCCTTGCGAGATCCCTCGCCGCGCTCGGGATGACACGCAGAGAGTGGCCGTGCGTCGTCCCCTCCTAACTCCTCACTCGTCACTCCTCACTCCCCACTCCCCACTCCTCACTCCTCACTCCTCACTCCTCACTCCTCACTCCCCACTCCTCACTCCTCACTCCTCACTCCCCACTCCTCACTCCTAACTTCCCACTCCTCACTCCTCACTCCTCACTTTTCCCTTCTCCCACCCCGCCGGGCGGGCGATCTCCCCTGAATGCCGCGCAGGGTCGAACGATTCGAAGCACGCCTGCCCGATCATGAAGGTCCCCCGCTGCGGAATGGCGAACTCCCCGAGAAACACCTGCCGCGCGAGCGGCGCCGGCGCGCCGAGTGCGACGCCATCCACCATGGCATGGGAGTGAGCCACCAGCCAGGTCTGCGCGGGCGTGGCTGTGAAGCGCTGTCCGTTAGGCGCTCGGCCGGTGAGCGTCACGCGCCCCGCCCCGAGCAGCAGGCCGGCAATGCGACTGACCGCGCCGAGTGAGGTCGTTCGCCGCCAGAGATCCTCCGGGAAGCTGGCTGCGACCGCGTTCAGCAGCAGCGTCGCGGCGGTGGCCTTCAGGTCGACCGACCAGTCGATGGCCCCATCTCCGACCACGACGTGGAGTCGATGCGTATCCGGCCAGGAGATCCGGATCGGCGCCACCGCGACACGGTCGATGGAGGTGCCGAAGTAGCGGGCGCAGGAGGCCTCGGGGGGGATGTCGGACCAGAAGGTCCAGCGGCCCGCCGGGTCGCGGTGCCAGACGGAGGAGTAGCCATATCCGAGCGACGAGGCGGGAAAGCGCCGCAGCGCCAGCAGGTGCCCCGAGGCGAAGGGCAGCCCCATCACCCCGTAGCCACCGAAACGGTCGCCCTCCCCGGACGGCACATCGGGGTCGATCTCCGCCAATTCGGCGAGAGCGCGGGGGTGGGCGAGGAGGCACATATCGGCGTCTGTGCGAGTGGGTGAGTGACGGGAAAGCGGGGGACGGCCCCCGCGACCCCCGCCGTCGCCAGTGTCAGGCGTCGGCCTGGCTCAGCCCTTTGTCCGGAACGGCAGCCGCCCGCCTCAGTCCGGGCACGAACATCGGGACGGTCTCGCGATACACCTCGTACTCGGGGTGGTCGACGACGAGATCGCGCTCCTCGAGCCCGACACCGAAGAAGGTGTAGGCGGTGAGTCCCGCGGCGAGCACCATATGGGTCACCGTCATCGTTGGCGTGGCCCAGAGCCCGAGGAAGAAGCCGAGATAGAGCGGGTGACGGACCTGGCGGTAGAGCCAGGGATTGCGGAACTGGATCGGGGTGTACGGCATGCGGCGGAAGCCGAGCCAGGCCTGCCGGAGCCCGAACAGGTCAAAGTGGTTGATCGCGAAGCTGGCCGCGAACAGCAGTACCCAGCCGAACGCGTAGAAGCCGTACAGCAGGGCCCGGAGTGCCGGAGTCGTCACCTCCCACACCGTTCCGCCCAGCGGTTGCCACTGCCACATCATGAGCGCGAGCAGCAGGGTGGCGGCAAGGACGAAGGTCGAACGCTCCACGGCATACGGGATATGCCGGCTGATCCAGCGCTTGAAGGGCTTCCGCGCCATGATCGTGTGTTGCGCGGCGAACAGGACCACCAGCGCGAGATTGACGAAGAATGCCGCAGCAAGCGGGCTCTGGCGCGGGGAATCGATCGCGACCGGCGTGAGGTTCCCGACGAAACCGATGAAGTACACGAAAGTGCCGAAGAAGGCGAAGTAAGCCACAGTGCCATAGAGCAAGATGAGCGCGCGCTTCACATGTCCCCCCTGAAGGATGGTTCCCATCGGCCGAAGGTTCCGCAGTCAGGGAAGGCGCGGAATCGGGACCTTTCGGCTCATGAGCCCGCGGCGGGGGATTCCGCGCCTTCCATTAGCGGCGAGTGGGTCGAGGTGCAGGAACCAGACGCGCGGAGGCGGGGGGATGGAGCGGACCGGGGAGTGGCAGGCGGCGAGAATGGCGGGACGGTCGGGGGCGCGGGCAGGGGCGGGGCAGGCGGAGCCTCCGCGCGCGCCCCTGCCTGCCTCGCGCCGTCCATGGCGGAGACGCTGGCTGCTGCTCGGCGCGGTGATGCTGTTCTATCTGGTGCGGGATCTCCTGCTGTACGTCGCGCTTCCAGCCTATGCCTTGCTGAAGGCCATAAGCCCCTGAGAGCTCCAGCGTTCAAGGACTGTGAGCTGGATCCGCTGTTCCGCGAAGCGCCGCGCGGAGCCCCCGCGCTTGCCCCAACCTCCGGAACCCGGCAGCTTTGCCGACGGCAGTCGATCCTCACGCCAGATTCTTCGCGCCCTCGCGGCGCACTCCTCAGACCAGTTGTACCTCGGATCTCGAACACGAAAGAGGACGCCGATGCCCCGTACCCTCTCCGCCGCACCTGCGTTGCTTCTGACCCTCCTCTGCGCCGCGCCGCTCGCCGCACAGGTCACTCCCGCACCCCAGTATCCCGCCCTGCCGAGCGAGACACCGGCGACGCTGGTGCCGAGCGTCGAGGGATTCGACTACGTCCGGCGCGACGTCATGATCCCGATGCGCGACGGTGTGAAGCTGCATGCGGTGATCCTGGTGCCCAGGGGCGCCCACGGCGCGCCGATCCTGCTCACCCGCACGCCGTACAACGCCACTGCTCTCACCACCAACGCCCAGAGCTCCCACCTCGGCCCCAGCCTGTATGGCTACGACAACGCCACCGATGTGATCGTCGAGGGCGGCTACATCCGCGTCATCGAGGATGTGCGCGGCAAGTACGGCTCTGAGGGTGACTACGTGATGAACCGGCCGCTTCACGGGCCGCAGAATGCGACGCCTGTTGATCACGCCACCGACACCTGGGATACCATCGACTGGCTGGTGAAGCACATCAGCGAGACCAACGGCAAGGTCGGCATCCTCGGCATTTCGTATGACGGATTCACGCCGCTCATGGCGCTGGTGAACCCGCACCCCGCCCTCAAGGTGGCGGTGCCGATGAACCCGATGGTCGATGGCTGGATGGGCGACGACTGGTTTCACAACGGCGCCTTTCGGCAGCAGAACATGCCCTACGTGTACGAACAGGTGGTCACCCGCGACAACTCGGCGCGGTGGTGGACCACGAACTTCGACGACTACGACATGTTCATGGCGGCGGGATCGGCCGGGGAGTTGGGCCGGCGCCGGGGCCTCGAGCAGAGCGGGTTCTGGCGGAAGCTGATGGCGCACCCGACCTACGACGCCTTCTGGAAGGATCAGGCGATGGACAAGATCCTCGCCACCCAGCCGCTCAAGGTTCCGGTGATGCTGGTGCATGGCCTCTGGGACCAGGAGGACATCTACGGCGCCACCGCGGTGTACCGTGCGATCAAGCCGAAGGATACCGGCAACAACATGGTCTACCTCGTCCTCGGCCCCTGGTACCACGGTCAGCAGATCGATGAGGGAAGTTCGCTCGGCGCCCTCCGCTTCAACAGCAATACCGCGCTCTACTTCAGGCAGCAGATCCTGCGTCCCTTCCTGGATCAGTATCTGAAGGATGGCGCGCCCAAGGCTGACATCGCGCCGGTCACCGCCTTTGAGACCGGCAGCAACACCTGGCGGCGGCTGCCGGCGTGGCCGGCGGGCTGCGCCAGCGGCTGCACCGTGCGGCCGACGCCCCTCTATCTCAACAGCGGACTCTCCCTCTCCTTCACGGCGCCCGCGGCCGGCGGTGCTGGCTACGACGAGTACATCTCCGATCCGGCCAAGCCGGTGCCGTTCCGGGCGCGGCCGATCCAGCCGACCGGCTACGGCGGCGACTTTACCTGGGAGTACTGGCTGGTGGACGACCAGCGGGAGGCTTCCGGGCGGCCTGATGTTCTCGCGTTCACCTCCGAGGTGCTCACCGCACCGGTGAAGATCAGCGGGCAGCCGGTGGCGCACCTCGTCGCATCCACCGACGGCACCGATGCCGACTGGGTGGTGAAGCTGATCGACGTCTATCCTGACGAAGTGGCGGACCAGCCGAAGATGGGCGGCTATCAGTTGATGGTGGCGGCCGACATCTTCCGCGGGCGGTACCGGGAGAGTTTCGAGACTCCGAAGCCGATCGCGGCCAACCAGGCGCTGCTCTATCAGTTTCCGCTGCCGCCCGCAAACCACGTCTTCCTGCCTGGCCACCGGATCATGGTCCAAGTGCAGTCGAGCTGGTTCCCGTTGTACGACCGGAACCCGCAGGCGTTCGTGCCGAACATCTTCTGGGCCAAGCCGACCGATTATCGCAAGGCGACGCAGCGGATCTACCATGCGGCGGAGCAGGCGAGCTTCGTCGAGCTGCCGCTGGTGACGACGCCCTGACGTCTCCGGTCATTCACGTAGCCGGCATCCGCCGCACCTACGGCGCTCTCGTCGCGGTCGACGACGTGTCATTCGACGTCCAGGACGGCGAAATCTTCGGCCTGATCGGCCCCAACGGCGCAGGCAAGACCACCACGATGGAATGCGTCGAGGGGTTGCGCCGCCCCGACCACGGCGAGATCTCGGTGCTCGGCCTCGATCCCTTCCGCGATGTCTACCTTCTGCAGGAACGGATCGGAGTGCAGTTGCAGCAGGCTCAGCTGCAGAAGCGGATCAAGGTCTGGGAGGCGGTGCACCTGTGGGCATCACTGTATAAGAGGAAGACAGCCGACGGTGACCTGTTGCTGGAGCAGCTCGGCCTGGTCGAGAAGCGCAACGCCTGGTTCATGACGCTCTCCGGCGGGCAGAAGCAGCGGTTGTTCATTGCGCTCGCGCTGATCAACGACCCCGAGGTCGTCTTCCTCGATGAACTCACCACCGGGCTCGATCCCCAGTCGCGGCGGGCGATCTGGGAGCTGGTGCGCGGCATGCGCGAGCGGGGCAAGACGGTCTTCCTGACCACGCACCTGATGGAGGAGGCCGAGCGGCTCTGCGATCGGGTGGCGATCATCGAACATGGCCGGATCATCGATCTCGATGCCCCGGCACGGCTGGTCGTCAGGCACTGTCCCGAACGATCGGTCGTGGTGGCCACCGACGACCCGCTCGCTGCGGAGCGCTTTCGCACCATTCCGCTGATCGACGAGGTCGTGGCCGCCGAAGGACGGTTCACGCTGCGCGGGCGGGGGGAAGACTTTGTCACCGACGTCATCCAGTGCCTGTCGGAGCACCGGATCCGGGTCACTGAGTTCCGCACCGAGCTGCCTACCCTGGAGGACGTCTTCCTGAAACTCACCGGCCACTCAATCCGCGACTAGGCGCCTCACAATGCTGCGTGGCCTCGGACAGCTCACCTGGCTCGAGCTCAAGATCTTCCTGCGCGAGCCGCTGGGCGCGATCGGGACGATCGTGCTGCCGGTGCTGGTGTTCGTGATCTTCGGGCGGGCTGCCGGCCCGCGGCTGGATCCGAGCGCAGCCGACGGATTGCTGCACGTCGCCGTACCCGTACTGGCCGCGCTGCTGATCAGCATCAGCGCGGTGCTCTCGCTGGTGACGATCATCGCTGTCTACCGCGAGGGTGGCATCCTCAAGCGGCTCCGCGCCACGCCGCTGCGGCCGAGGACGATCCTGTCGGCCCACGTTTTGGTGAAGCTGCTGCTCACCGCGATCACGCTGCTCTCGCTGATGCTGGTGGGCCGGCAGCTCGCGCCGATCGAATCCGGGGTCCCGGTACTCAGCTTCCTGGTCGCTCTGCTGATCAGTACGCTGAGCATTCTGTCGATCGGCTTTGTTATCGCGAGCATCGTCCCCACTGCACGCTTCGCCCAGCCGATCGGCGCGGCCTTTCTCTATCCGATGATCGCGCTGTCGGGGATCTTCGTGCCGGTGGACGCGCTGCCGCCGGCGCTCAATCTCCTTGCCCGCTGCCTGCCGCTCACCTACACGGTGTCGCTGCTGCAGGGCATCTGGAGCGGCGAGCGCTGGTCGGCGCATCTGGGAGATCTCGCGGCGCTCGCACTGGTCTTTGTGGTGTGCACCGCGCTCTCGGCGCGGCTGTTCCGGTGGGAGTAGGCTAGCAGCGAGCGGGCCCCGGTCGCCTTGGTGCTTCTGCCGCCGGCCATCCGCTCAATCAGCTCGCGTTCCTGGTCGGTCAGGGACGCCGCCTCGTCGAGCAGGCGCTGGTTCGTCGACGGGGAATCTCCTGCAATTTCGCGCCGGACCCCGGCGGATCCCCCACCCGCTCAACGTGCACAGAAGCGATGTCTCGGTGGCGGCCGTTCAGCCGGGCAGCGTCGAGCTCCACTGTTCCAGCAGGAGC
>JBDTTN010000166.1:0-6277 GCA_039930625.1 Gemmatimonadota bacterium
AGGGAGCGGCCGCCCCCGATGAAGAACCCGATATCGGGGCCGAAACTGGCCCAGGTCAGCGGCTGCCAGCGATGCCCCCAGTCACGCGGCGGCACCGCATGCTCGTCCTTGCTCGGCGGCAGGACGTAGGGGCGCCTGTCAATGCCGGTCGCGTGGCCGGTAGTACGCGGGGCCTGACTGTCACTGTCGTAGAAGTGATTGCCTGAGCCGCTTGTGGAGTCCACCAGCCAGTCGTCGCCCGCGTCGCCGAGGATCCGCGCAGTGATTCCGCCCCCTGCCCCGCGAACCGCGACGGTGTCGTTGCCGCCGCCGAGGAAGAGGCGCACCTCATGGGTCTCCCCCCGCACGAACCGGCGCTGGAAGTATTCCCCGCCAGCGGCGCCCTGCGTCGACAATCGGAGGGTCACGTCCCCGTCCGGCGCCCGCTCGACCGCGGCGAGATCCCCGGCGTCGGTGGCGTGCACGTCCACCTGAGTCGAGAGCATCCGGTAATAGCGACCCACCGCGTGCATCAGCGTGTTGCGGCGCTGCTTGAGGCGCGACGCGAGCGTGGCGCCTGACAGGGCGAAGTGCTCGGGAGGGAGGGCGCGGACGGCGGACTCGATCACGCTGTCGGTGAGCACCGCCTGCAGCGCTAGGCCCACCGAATCCCAGGCTGGGCGCGCCAGCTCACTGAGGTATCGCCGGTCCAGGTCCCGGCCATTCCAGGTCTGGCCCGCCATGTCGGCGTACTTGTTGTCGAACTTCACCAGCTTGGGCAGACTCTGCCGCGCGATCGCCAGGGCAACGCCGTCGAACCGGACAAATGCCTGGTCCCGGTCGAGCGGCACGGGCAGCCAGCGATGAGGCACCGCGTCATCCATGCGGGCCCAGCGCCACTGGTCGCGATGCCGGTCCCAGTCGCCGATGTAGACATCGAAGAGTCGCGCCAATAGAAAGGCGCGGGCATCCACCCGGTCCTCGACACTCCGCGTCACCCGCGCGAGCAGGGTATCGCTGTCGATGATCTCCGCCGCACCGTGCCAGTGGGCCGCGGGCCCGCTCCCGCCGATCCGCTCCTCCAGAAATCCCATCAGGCCGGCGAACTCCGGCCGGGCCTCCCCAAGGCGAATATTGTCTGGCAGGATATAGACCCTGGGTTCGTTATGCAGGATGGTCGTGGCCGCGAGAAGCCGGGAGACGACCAGCGGCGCGAGGGGGTTGGCGGAGCTGATCTGGTCCTGGACGACTGACCCCGCCACCGTCCCGCGCAGCTCCTCGGGCAACGCCTTGGTCGGGTCCTTGTCGATCGACCGGAAGAAGAACTGCCGCCCGTCCGGTGCGCCTAACTTGAGCGTCTTCGACTGCTGCCCGCCGGTGCGGCCGAGGGCCGTGAGTCCCCCCTCCGCCGAGTCCAGATCCAGCACCTCCACGCTGACCGGCGTGGCCCAGAGGTCGCGATAGTGGGCGCCGAGGATGAAGCGGTGCAATCCACCGGCGCGGTAGTGCGCCCCGGGTGCGCGCTGCACACTGTCCCCGCTGGTCGACGGGCCCACGGGCGCGCCCTGACCGGCGAGTGGCGCGGCCAGCACAGCTAACAGGAAGAGCGCCCTCATTCCGGCGCCACCTTCCCGGCGTAACCGCGCCCGACAAGAATCGCGAGGACCACCCAGATGCACGCCAGCACGAGGTTCACTCTGGCGAATCCGGTCGGACCGAGCCCGAGACGGGTCGTCCCCACGAAGATGAGCAGCGCCGACAGCACATCGCCCGCACGCACGAAGAAGGAATCGATCGCCTGCTTCGCCTTGTACTTCTGCTCCCGCGTGGTGGGCAGGAAGAGGACGTTGCGCACCGTGTTCTGCAGCGAGTAGTCGGTGGCGTTCTCGGCGGTCTTGACCCAGCGCACCACCGCGAGCACCGGCAGAAAGGCGAGCAGTGAGTAGCCGACCAGGGCGATGACCGGCAGGACCAGGACAGCCACCCGCACCCCGAAGTACTTGAACAGCCGCGACACCACGAAGAGCTGCAGCGCGAGCCCGAGCAGGTTCACCGCGAAGAAGAACTCGGAATAGAAGCGGCCGATGTACTCCGTAACCGACAGCCCGCCAGCGGTGCCTGCGGCCACCGCGGCCTCGGCTGTCATCGCGACGGTCCGCCCCAGCAGGTACTCGCCGGTGGTGTTCACCCAGTTGAGCACCAGGATGAGCAGCGCGATCAGCAGCAGGTAGCGTTCGCGGAACACCAGCCGGAAGGTGCCCCGCCGATTCGAGGTTCCGGTGAGGGAGACCGTCACCTTCTGGTCGTCGCCGCTTCCCTGCACCAGGTATTCGCCGGTGGCGGCGGGGAGCTTCTCAGTGGTGAAGCGCGCGGGGATGCCCGCCTCGCACCGAGCCCGTTCTCTCGCATCCGCCAGGTTGCCGCACACCGCCGCCGCCAGCAGCAGGACCGCCGCGACCAGCAGGAGTTGGGGCACCCCCAGCACCGGAATCAGCAGCCCGGTGACCCCGCTTCCGAGGACCGCGCCGAGTGAGGCGCCAAAGGCGACGATGGGGAAGAGCCGCTCGCCCTGCTCACGGGTGTACAGGTCGTTGGCGAAGGACCAGAACTGGGCGACGATCATCAGGTTGAAGATCCCCACCCACAGGAAGAACACGATCCCGACCGGCACGCTCGCCCGCGCCAGCAGGTAGAACAGCAGCAGGCAGACCGCGAAGAAGCCGGTGACGGCGTTGAGCAGCTTCCGTCGGGGCAGCCGGTCGGCCAGGGCGCCGTAGGCCGGCACCAGCGCGAGCAGCAGCAGCGCCTGCCCCGCCGCGGCGTAGGATTTGACCTCCGCCCCGTTCGCGGCGAGGATCAGCGCTTCACGGACCGGCTTGATCACGTAGTACGCGGTGAGCAGCAAAAAGACGTTAAGCGTCAGCAGCAGCGCCGTCGGGCTCTCCCCGTCGCGCACCACTGTGAAGAGCCCGACCAGCCGGTCGAGCCCGCTCGCCGCGGGTCGTCCACCGATCACAGTTTCCATTCCGACCCCACCGCCTTGGTGAGCATGAGCCCGTCACAGCACGCCTGGGCGGGGCCGGCAACTTCGGGCCGATGCCGTTCCCACCAGCCGAGCGCACGCTCCTGACTCCATTGGGTGTCACCCACAGCCGCCATCAGCCGCCGAGCCAGCTCTTCCGCGCTCGCCGGCCGATGCGCCGGATCCTTGGCCAGGCAGGCGAGAACCACCTCGTCCATGGCCGTGGGAATCTCCAGCTCGATGCGGCGCGATGGCGGCACCGGCTCGGCGCTGATGTGCTGCAGCATGAGTTGCACGGCGTTGCGCGCCTCGAAGACCAGCTGCCCGGTGAGCAGCCAGTAGGCTACGCAACCCAGGGCGTAGATGTCCACCCGGTGATCGATCGGCAGGTTCCCTTGGGCCACCTCGGGCGCGATGAACGCTGGCGTTCCCGTCGTGGCATCCGGGGCGGTGAGCAGCAGGTCCCTAGGATCATCGTCCTCCTGACTCTTCACCAGGCCGAAATCGAGCACCTTCACGAAGTCCACCGTCAGACCCATCCGGCAGGTGAAGATATTCGACGGCTTGATGTCCCGGTGGATCAGTCCCCTGGCATGGGCCTCCGCAAGCGATTGGCACGCCTGACTCAGCAGGTGGGCTGTTCGCTCCGCCGGCTGCGGCCCGAAGCGTTCCACCAGCGACTGCAGGTCCAGCCCCTCCAGCAGCTCCATCACCAGAAAGAAGGTGCCATCCTGGGTGGCGCCAAAGTCGTACAGGCTGATCGAATGCGGTGAACGCAGGGAGGCCGAGGCCTGGGCCTCGCGCCGGAAGCGCTCGAGGATGACCCGCGCGTTGTCAGGCGAGCTCTGCCCGAGCACCTCCGGGCGGATCAGTTTCACCGCCGCGGGCCGGGCAAGCATCTGGTGCGAGGCGCGATAGACCTCACCCATCCCCCCCTTGCCCAGCACCTCCTCCAGCCGGTAGCTCCCGAACGCACGCGCCTCGCGGACCTGCTGCCCCAGCCCGCGGATCACCCGCGCCGGGACCACCGCGATCAGGGCGGCGATGTAGCCCGGGAGGAAGTCCCACATCAGATAGATCGGCGAGTGACTGAACTCCACGCCGCGCAGCCAGGTGATGCCCAGGGCCAGCGGTTCGGTGCTCGCCGCGAGCAGCGAAACCGCCAGCACCCGCTTGGGCGCCATCGGCACGATCGCCGGATACGAGAGAATCAGGACGCACAGCCACGAGATCCGCGGAGTGACTTCGGGAGGCGACCACTGGGAGAGCACCGCCACCAGGAAACAGTTCAGGATGAGGAAGCCGGACCCCAGGTTGAGCAGCAACTCCGGCCGGTGCTGCAGCGACCGCGCGACCGTCGCCAGCGCAACTGCCAGCGCGAGACCTGCCAGGCCGATCGGCAGACCGGGCCAGGGCCAGATGTGGGCGAGGATCGCCGGGGCGCCCATGAGGCGCGCGACGACCCCATTCATCAGCAGCGTGAACAGCCACAGCCCGCCGGCGACTCCACCCACGGCAAACATGCGCTTGCAGGTCTGCTGCAGCAGATCGCCGGGCAGGCTCCCGCCCGAGGACAGCCCGGGTGCGGGCTGGGCCGGGGTGGAGACCCGCCGGTGAAGGAGCGGTTTCGTTTCCATGCGATCTATGCGGGCCTGTGCGCCTTCCACCACTCGGCCGCCTGCTCTTCACCCCACGCCGGCCCGTCGATCGCGGCCAGCGCCCGCGCAACCGCGGCTGCGCTCGCGGGACGATCCGCGGCGGATTTTGCGAGGCAGGCGAGCACCAGCCGGTCCAGCCCGTCAGGCACTGGAAGCTCGGAGCGCTGCGAGGGTGCGATGGGCGCTTCCCGCATGTGGCGTGCGATCATCTGAAGTCCGTTGGAAGCCTCGAAGACCAGCTGGCCCGTGAGCAGGTAGTACGCGACGCAGCCGAGGGCGTAGAGATCGGCGCGACCATCGAGTGGCTCTCCCAGCGCCGCTTCGGGCGCCATGTACGCCGGTGTTCCCGCGGCGAAGCCCGCGGCCGTCGGGTGGGACTGTCCACCGTTCTCCCCCGCCACCGACTTGACCAGCCCGAAATCCAGCACCTTCACGAAATCGTGGCGCAGGCCCAGCCGCCCGATGTGAATGTTGCCGGGCTTGATGTCGCGATGTACCAGGCTCCGTGCGTGCGCCTCCTCCAGCGATTCGCAGACCTGCCGCAGGATGAAGATCACTCGCGCAGCGGGGACCGGCCCCGTCGTCCGTACCAGCGTCTCGAGGTCCATCCCGTCAAGCAGTTCCATGACGAAATAGGAGGTCTGGTCCTCGGTAACGCCGAAATCGTAGAGCTCCACCGTGTGTGGCGAACGGAGGCTGGCCGCGACCTCTGCTTCACGGCGAAACCGCCGCAGGGCGATCTCCGCATCATTGCCGTCCGCCGCGCCGAGCATCTCCCGGCGAATGAGCTTGATCGCCGCCGGCCGAGCCAGCATCCGATGCGTCGCCCGATACACCTCACCCATGCCGCCTCGCCCCAGCAGCTCGCCGAGGTGATAGCTCCCCATCTCGCGCGCCTTCACCACCTCGCGGCCGAGCCCGTAGACCACCCTCGCGGCCAGGTAGGCGAAGCCGACCGCCACCAGCGGGCCGAAGCTGGCCCCGAGGTAGCCATCCGCGTTCGTGACCCGGACCTGGCCGCTGAGGTCGAGCAGCAGCAGCGCGCCGGGCGAGGTGGCGGCCGCCAGCGCGGCTGCGACCAGCATCCGTCGCGGCGGCCCCGGCATGATCAGCGGGAACATGATCACGACAGCCGGGACCCACGTCATGTTGGGCAGCAGCCCGGTGAGCGCGTAGTGCTGCCAGATTGTGACCAGGGCGATCGCGAAGCAGATCACGACCTCGTACACCAGACCGATGGTATGCAGCCGCGACGGCGACACTCGCCCGCGGCGCGCCACCCACCAGACTCCGCCCGAGGCAACGACGGCCCCCAGATTGGCCCACTGCACCGCCCGGGGCTGAAACGCGCTCTCCGGCAACTTCGTTCCGGTGCTGGCGGCATAGAGCCACGCGCCGGCGAAGAACGCCAGGTCGACGCCGAATCCGACCAGCAGCAGGCCGGCAAGCAGCTGGATCCGGCCGCGAACCTGCTCCAGAAGTTCCGGGGGGAGAGCGGAGGAAATGCGCGGGCCGGCGGGGTCGCTGAGGTTGCTCGAGGTCCCGCCGCGGGGTGGTCCGATCAGCCGATGATTGCCACTGAATTCGGTCGCCGAGGTGGTTCCCATCACCTGTTGTA
>JBDTTN010000167.1:0-6276 GCA_039930625.1 Gemmatimonadota bacterium
GGAACTCTTGCCCCCGTCCCTCCCACCGTTACATTCCCGCCCTTCGTTACCTCCCCGTGACAATTTGCCCTGGAGTCCGCCGTGCGCCTGCTGCCCCGGGACGAGACCTTTTTCGATCTATTCATAGCGGTGTCCGAGCGCAGTGTGGAGGCCGCCGGCCTGCTGGAGGATCTCCTCAAGGCCGAGCCGGATCGGCGGTCGTTTCTGGTGGAGTCGATCAAGCGGCTGGAGCATGAGTGCGACCAGTTGACGCACGAAGTGATCGCCCGGCTGGACCGTTCCTTTATCACTCCGCTCGACCGCGAGGACATTCACGAGCTGGCTTCGGGCCTCGACGACGTGATCGATCTGATCGACGGGCTGGCCAGGCGGAGCCAGATCTTCCATGTCGGCAAGTCTCCCGAGGGCGCAATCCTGCTCGCGGATGTGGTGAAGCGTGCCTGCCAGGAGCTGCTGGTCGCGGTGCGCGGCCTCGCCAAAAATGCGGGGGCGGTGCTCCCCGCCTGCATTGTTGTGAAGCGCCTGGAGGAGGAGGGCGACTCGCTCTACCACGAATGGCTGGGCCGGATGTTCGAGGGGAATCCCGATCCGGTCACGCTGATCAAGTGGAAGGAGTTGTACGACAACCTCGAGAAGACCCTCGACTACTGCGAGGACGCGGCCAACGTCCTCGAATCCATCTCGATCAAGCACGGCTGAGCCATGGATCCAGCCGTTGGCTACATCCTCGCGATCGTCGTCGTGGCGCTCGCGTTCGACTTCATCAACGGATTCCACGACAGCGCCAACTCCATCGCCACCATCGTGGCGACGCGGGTGCTTTCCCCCGGCGCCGCGGTGGTCTGGGCCGCGTTCTTCAACTTCGTCGCCGCCTTCCTGGTCGGGACCGCCGTGGCGAAGACCATCGGCAAGGGCCTCGTGGATCCATCGGTCCTCGATCCCGACCTGATCCTCGCCGCGCTGCTCGGGGCGATCATCTGGAACCTCCTCACCTGGTGGCTGGGCCTGCCGAGTTCGTCCTCGCATGCGCTGATGGGCGGGCTGGGCGGGGCCGCCCTCGCCAAGGCGGGTGCCAGCGCGCTGATCACCAGCGGCTGGGTCAAGCCGATCCTGTTCATCTTCCTGTCACCGCTGATCGGCCTGGCGCTGGCGCTCTCGCTGACGGTGATCCTCTCTTGGGCGCTGCGCAAAGGCGCCCCCGGACCGATCGATCGAATCTTCCGGCGACTGCAGCTGGTCTCGGCCGCGCTCTATTCGATAGGCCACGGCGCCAACGACGCGCAGAAGACGATGGGCATCATTGTCGGTCTGCTGGTGTCACGGAAGGAACTGTTTCAGAGCCAGTCGGGGTTCATGTCGCATCTCTACCTGCAGAACGCCGACAAGATTCCCTTCTGGGTGGAGTTCATCGCATACACCGCCATCTCGCTCGGGACGATGCTGGGGGGCTGGCGAATCGTGAAGACGATGGGCGCCCGCATCACCCGGCTCCGCCCCTTCGGCGGCTTCTGCGCCGAAACCGCCGGCGGCATCACGCTGCTGATCGCATCGGGCCTCGGGATTCCGGTGAGTACCACGCACACGATCACCGGCGCCATTGTGGGCGTCGGTGCGGCGCAACGAATTTCGGCGGTGCGCTGGGGCGTGGCGGGACGGATCGTGTGGGCGTGGATCCTGACGATCCCGATGGCTGGCGCGATGGCGGGATTGGCGTATCTGATATTGAGGTAGTGCGGAAAGGGCGACCCGAAGGGTCGCCCGTACTCAGGCGGCCTGAGTCGTGCGCCGTGTGGCCGCGGCCCGGCGGTAATCCTCGATCAATTGATCGTGGATCCGGTCCCACGGCCTGCCGTCCGCCGTGGCTCGCGCGCCTGACGCGAGGCGCGCCCGCAGCGCCGGATCGTGCATCAGCCGGTCGAGCGCCCCGGTGAGCGCCGCCGTGTCGTGCGGGCGCGCCAGCCAGGCATTCACGTCGTGCTGCGCGAATTCGACCACCCCACCCGCATCCACCGCGAGCGAGGGCAGCCCCGACGCCATCGCCTCCAGCAGCGAGTTGCCGAAGGTTTCCGTCGGCGACGGGAAGACGAAGAGATCGGCGCTGGCATAGGCCTCTGACAGTTCGCGTCCGCTGAGCAGCCCGGTCAGGTGAACCCCAGGGAGTTCAGCACGTCGCAGTTCCTCCTCCAGCGGCCCCCGCCCCACCAGCACCAGTTGCGCATTGCCACAACGCGTCCGCAGCGCCTGCCAGGCGGCGATGAGCCGCAGCAGGTCCTTCTCCCGCGCCAGCCTCCCGATGTAAGTCACCAGCAGATCGTCAGGTCCGACCCCGAACCGGGCGCGCCACTCCGCACTCCGGAATCGGGGATGGAACTGACCCTGATCCACGCCCCGGGTCCAGAGACCGGTATGGGTAACGCCGAGTCCGTTCAGAGTCCGCTCGTAGACCCGCGAGGGCACCAGTACCTGCTCGGCGTGCTGATAGAACCAGCGCAGGTAGATCCATCCCATGCGGAGCACGAATCCCACGCCGTAGCGACGGGCGTACTTCTGGTAGTCGGTATGCGCGGAGGCGATGATTGGGATGCCCAGTTGCCCGGCCGCCTTCACGCCAGCGAGTCCGAGCGCAAATTCGGTGGCAACATGCACCACGTCAGGCCGGAAGAGTGCCAGGTCTGCGGTGATCTCCCGCTGCCTCGGGAAGGCCCACTGCACATCGGGATAGAGGAAGAGCGGGATACTGGGAGAGCGATGGACTTCGAGACGGTCTGGCGCTCCATGCGGCAGGGCGTAGGTGGCGCTGTAGACCCGCAGCGTGTGCCCGCGCGACTCCAGCCCCTCCTTCAGCCGGTCGAGGGTGACCCCGACCCCGCTGACCATGGGCCAGTAGACCTCGGAGAAGAGCGCGATCCGCATACCGTGAGGCTAGCCTGAATAGGGTGAGGACACAAGTTCTGCCAGCGAGTTGTCCCGAGTACGATGCACCCGGCACGCTCAGCCAATCGTCTCCAGGCGCCGGAGCGCGGGCACCCGCCACGCGATCAGCACCACGACGAGAATCGGCACCACGCCACCAAAGACTACCGCCGGCACCGCCCCGAGGAGCCGCGCCGCCACGCCCGATTCAAAGGCGCCGATCTCGTTGGAAGACCCGATGAAGACCGCGTTGACCGCCGCGACTCGGCCCAGCAGGTGCCGCGGAGTGAGCGTCTGCAGCAGCGTCGAGCGCAGAACCACGCTGACGTTGTCGAACATCCCCGACAGCCCCAGCAGCAGGACGGAGAGCGGAAAGCTGGTCGACAGTCCGAAGCCGCTGATGCACATGCCGTACAGCGCGACGGAAATCATCATCGTCCAGCCGGCACGCGCCTTCATGGGACGGTGCGAGAGATAGATCGACATCAGTACCGATCCCGCCGCCGGCGCGGCGCGCAGAATGCCGAGCCCTTCGGCGCCGACATGCAGGATATCCACCGCGAAGACCGGCAGCAGCGCCTCGGCCCCGGCGAAGAGAACCGAGAAGAGATCGAGGGTGATGGCGCCAAGCAGCACCGGCTGAGTGCGGGTGAAGCGGATCCCTTCCAGGAGACCCTGCAGGCCGCTCACATTCTCCGTCGCCGCCGGCCGCGGACGCGCCTTGACTCTGAAGAGCGCCAGCCACGAGAGCAGCAGCAGCAGGGCCGCCGTGCCGTACGCGAGGCCAGCGCCGCCGAAGCCGAGCAGCAGGCCGCCGGCGGCGGGGCCGGCCACCGCGGCGAATTGCCAGGTGGAGCTGCGCCAGGTGATGGCGTTGAGGTAGATCTCGCGGGGGATGAGATCGGCAGAGAGGGCGGTGCGGGTTGGCTGGAGAAAACTCCGCGCGATGCCGCTCACGAAGATCACCGCATACACCGCCCAGACTGTATCCGCCCGGAGCAGGCCGGCGGTGGTCATGCCGAAGAGCGCCACCGCACAGCCGAAGAGAACGAGCAGGGCGGCGAGGCAGACTCGGCGGCGGTCGACCCGGTCGGCGAGTTGTCCGGCGGGCAGCGCGAAACCGATGAACGGCACCGCCTCCGCCAGACCCACGAGACCCAGCGCGAGCGGATCGTGGGTCACCTGATAGAGCTGCCAGCCGACGACGACCGCCTGGATCATCGTGCCGAAGGTCTGCGCCATCATGCAGGCGATGAAGCGCCGGAAATCGGCGATGCGGAGCGCCGCGTAGGCGTCGTGCGGCTCGGGCGGGGCGGCGGTCACGCGCGGAAAATAACCCGGGCCCTGCCGCTATCGGAGCGGTGGAGCTCGCGCATCTGCCCGCAGCGTTTGAGCGAGGTGTCCGCGTTGCAGCCGACCGAACTTGCCATCTCAAGGCGCCGCTCCAGCTCGCCGCTCGCCGGCCACGGGCAATCACGACCGGGATCGCCGCCCATCTCCGGGGTTAAATGGGGAACCAACTGCTGCGATTGCGGGGTACCAACTAGAGTTCCTGCCATCACCACCAGCGAGGGCGCATGAAGGTCAGTGCCGGCGTCGAAATCCTGGGTGGGAAAGTTCCCGGCCTGGATCGCGTGCTGACGAAGGAGTCGCTCGACTTCATCGTCGCGCTCGAGCACACCTTTGGTCCGCGGCGCCGAGCCCTCCTGGCGGAGCGCACCCGGCGGCGCGCAGAGTTTCGCGCCGGTGCCCTGCCCGATTTTCTCGACGAGACCCGCTCCGTGCGCGAGTCCGCCTGGAGCGTCGCCGCCGCGCCGACCGATCTCGAGGACCGCCGGGTGGAAATCACCGGGCCGGTCGAGCGCAAGATGATGATCAACGCCCTCAATTCGGGCGCGAAGGTCTTCATGGCGGACTTCGAGGACGCGCTCTCTCCCAACTGGGAGAACGTGATCGCCGGGCAGCTCAACTGTCAGGACGCGGTGCGGCGGACGCTGGAGCATACCGCTCCCGAAGGGAAGGTCTACCGGCTCAACCCGGTGACCGCGACGCTGCTGGTGCGCCCCCGCGGCTGGCACCTGACGGAGAAGCATGTCACCATCAACGGAGCGCCGGTCTCCGGCAGTCTCTTCGACTTCGGGCTCTACATCTTCCACAACGGCGCCGAACTGCTGGGCCGCGGCAGCGGACCCTACTTCTACATCCCCAAGCTCGAGAGTCATGTCGAAGCGCGGCTGTGGAACGATGTCTTCCGTTTCGCGCAGGAAGCGCTCGGCATCCCGCGCGGCAGCATCCGCGCGACGGTCCTGATCGAGACCATTCTGGCCGCGTTCGAGATGGACGAAATCCTCTATGAGCTGCGGGAGCACGCCGCGGGCCTCAACGCCGGGCGCTGGGATTACATCTTCTCGCTGCTGAAGAACTTCGGCCACCGCCCCGAGTTCGTGCTGCCGGACCGGACCCAGGTGACGATGGCCGTCCCCTTCATGCATGCGTATGCGGAGCTGCTGGTCCGGACCTGTCACCGCCGCAGCGCTCACGCGATCGGCGGCATGGCCGCGTTCATTCCCTCCCGGCGGGACGCTGATGTGAATGCGCGGGCCTTCCAGAAGGTGCGGGAAGACAAGGACCGCGAGGCGGGGATGGGGTTCGACGGCTCGTGGGTGGCGCACCCCGATCTGGTCCCGGTCGCCCGCGAGTCATTCGATCGCGTCCTGGGATCAGCACCCAACCAGAAGTCGCGGCAGCGGGAGGATGTGATTCCCCGCCGGGATGCACTCCTCGACGTGCGCATCGTCGGCGGTCGCGTCACGGAGGCGGGCGTACGCACCAATGTTCGGGTGGCGCTGGAGTACATGGAAAACTGGCTCGAGGGGCGAGGCGCGGTGGGGATCGACAATCTGATGGAGGATTCCGCGACCGCCGAGATATCCCGGAGCCAGTTGCAGCAGTGGCTGCGGCACCGGGTGCCGCTGGACGATGGAAAGCCGTTCACCCGGGAGCGATTCGAGGCGATTCACGTAGAGGAGTGGAAGGCGCTCGCCGCCGAACGGGGGACGGCGGGACGGCTCGCGGAAGCGGCGGCTATGCTGCTGCACCTCGCGGAGGAGCCGGTGCCAGAGGAGTTCCTGACTCTGGAGGCTTATGAGCGGCTCGCGTGAAGAAGGCCTAGCGACCGCAAGCACGCACGGCCGTGCGCACGCCAAGGGCGATGCCACTATCTGGGCCGGGGAACACTGCGGGCGACCGCCACGGACCACTGGATCCATGGGGCCGCCCTTGTAGGGGTGACCCATCGGGTCACCCCTACTGGGGCGGCAGGCTTCGAACCTGCAACCTCCCGGTTAACAGCCGGGCGCTCTG
>JBDTTN010000168.1:0-6262 GCA_039930625.1 Gemmatimonadota bacterium
CATGACGGCCATGTGGGTTCAGGGAGCGATGTGAGGCTGACTTCAGGGTCACTTCAGGAGGCCTCAATTTGGTATCCTGAGGGTTCCAGCGCCAGACCCTACCACGCAAGTCATTGTTACACATCGAGATAGCCACCGAGTCTGGAGTCCCATGCGGTCCGGAGGCAGAGTCCGACACCCACCGCCGTGGCCAGCAGGAAGGACCCGCCATACGAGAAGAACGGCAGCGGGATCCCGGTGATCGGCATCACGTTAACCGTCATCCCCACGTTCTCGAAGACATGGGTGAAGAGCAGGCCAAGGATTCCGAACACCATCAGGCTCGAGAACGGGTCCGTCGCCCGCCGGGCGATCCGGACCAGCACTAGGAAGAGAGAAAAGAACAGGATCAGCGCGAGTAACACGCCGACGAAGCCGAGCTCCTCCCCGACCACGGCAAAAATGAAGTCGGTGTGCTGCTCTGGCAGAAAGGCCAGCCGCTTCTGTGGCCCCTCCAGGTAGCCGTTGCCGAACCACCCGCCGGAGCCAATGGCGACCTTCGACTGAATGGCGTGGTACCCGGCCTTCTGGGGATCGACCTCGGGATTGAGAAAGGTGAGCAGCCGATTCTGCTGGTAGGGGGCGAGCTTCCGCCACACGGGCAGCGCCAGGAACCCCATGGCGGAGTTGGCCACGAAGACTGCGACGCCCTCCCAGAAGAAGGGCCGCCAGACGGCGATAAGAATGAGGAACGCCGCCATCCAGCACACCCAGGTCCACAGGTTGAATGCGAGCAGCAGACTCGCCACCGGTGACGCGAGCATGAAGAGAAGCGTCGGCGGGGTGCCGGCCCAGAAGAGCATCGCGAAGAGCACGCCGGCGAAGACGAGTGCGCTGCCCAGGTCCGGCTGTGCCAGGACCAGCAGCGCCGGGACGCCGGCGATGAGCACAGCCGGCAGCAGGTCCATCAGGGTCTCCGGAGCTTCTCGCCGGCCGGAGAGGTGCCTGGCGAGCATCAGCACGACGGCGAGCTTGGCGAACTCCGACGGCTGACCGATCGCGTGCCCGCCGATGTAGATCCAGCTCTTGCTGCTCGCTGCCGTGCCGGCGCCGCGCCCGATCACCAGGGTGATCCCCAGGAGCACCAGGCCGACGACATACACCGGCAGCGCACCCCACTCCAGCAGGCGGGGCGAAAGCCGGAACGCCAGATAGGCGACCAGCGACCCGCCGCCGATCCACACAATCTGCCGCCGCCAGGCTCCCGCCGCCGAGAAGCTGGGCACGTCGGTCTGCCCGGCCGAGTAGAGCACGATCACGCCAAAGAGCAGCAGCAAGCCGATGGCCAGCAGCAGCGGCCGGTCCATGCCGAGGTTGCGGCTGCGGTTCATCAGCGGGTCCCCGCCGGATTGGCCGCGGGTTGCACCGGCGCGGTCGAGTCTGCACTTGGCTGCGAGGGGGCGTCGCCCGGCAGGTTGAGCCGCCGGGGAATCCGCGTGTCGGTCGAATCGGGGCCGAGCACGTAGCGCCGAATGGCCTGCACCACGTACGGGGCCACCACGCTGCCGTGCAGGCCGAACTCGAAGATCGCGCCGATGATGATCTCCGGCTTCTCCGCCGGTGCGAATCCGATGAACCAGCCGTGATCCTTCCCCGCATTCTGCGCCGTCCCGGTCTTCCCGGCGACGGTGAACTCCTTGATCCGGCTGCGGGCCGCGGTGCCACCCTCCACCACCGCGATCAGCGCCTTGCGGAGCCCGGCGAGCTGGTCGGCGGTGAGTTTGAGGTCGTACACCGGCGCGGTATCGGGGCGAACCAGGTACGGCGTCGGGGTCTTGCCATCTCCCGCGAGTGCGGCATAGAAGCGCACCATGTTCATCAGCGTCTGGGTGTTCTCGCCCTGACCGATCGCCAGGTTCAGCATGGCAGCGCCGCTCCACCCTCGCGCCCCGTAGCGCTTGTCGAACCACTGGGTCGAGGTGGGCCAGATCGGCGTGGTCTCGTTGACCAGGTCCACGTGGGTCCGATCGCCGAAGCCCATCGAGACCCCGTCGGCCAGCAGGTTGGCGAGCTGCACCCGGAGCCCTAACTGATAGAAGTACACGTCGCAGCTCAGCGCGATGGCCCTGGTCAGATCGAGCGAGCCGTGGCCGCGCTTGTCCCAGCACTTGAAGTAGCGGTTGCCGTACTGCAGGCCTCCGGTGCAGGTCTGCGGCATGTGCGAATCAAAGCCGACGAGGCCGCGCCGCAGCCCCATGACCGCGGTCGCGAGCTTGAAGGGAGAGCCGGGGGGATACTTGACCTGAAGCGCCCGGTTGAGCAGCGGCAGCGTGGGGTCGCTATTCAGGCGCCGCCACTCCGCGGAGGAGATCCCGCCGATGAACTCGTTCGGGTCGTAGGCGGGGGTCGAGTACAGCGCCCGGATCTCTCCCTTCGGCGTCATCGCCACGAGCGCGCCGAGCTGACCCTTGGGCCAGATGCTGTCGACGAAGAGCTGCAGATCGAGGTCGATGGTGGTGTGCAGGTTCTTGCCAGGCACCGAGGGCAGTGGCGGCGCTGCGCCCTGCTCCCGCACCAGCCGGCCGCGGGCATCGACCTCGATGTAGCGCATGCCGGGCGTACCGCGCAGGGTGTCGTCGTACTCCTGCTCCAGTCCGGAGCGGCCCACCACCGATCCCAGCCGGGCCCCCAGGTAGCGCTGCTCATCGAGGTCGCCCTGGTTGACCTCGCCCACGTAGCCCACCAGGTGCGCCACCGCCGTCCCTCGCGGATAGATGCGGCGCGGTTCGGACTGGATCACCAGCCCGGGCAGGTCGGTCCGGTGCTCCTCCAGCCGAGCCACTTCCTCGCGCGTGGCACTGCCCAGCACCATCGCCGGCTGATAGCGGGCCTGGAGATAGCGATTGACGACCTCTTCCGCGTCCGCGGAATCGACCGGGACCACCTGCCGGAAGCGGCGCAGCACCTGACGGAGCGAATCGGTCGACGAGGCCAGCAGCGCCACCGAGAAGCCCGGCACCGTCTCGGCGATCACTTTGCCGGCGCGATCGTACACTGTGCCACGCGCCGGCTGCAGCGGCACCGGACGCAGCCGGTTGTTCTGAGCCCTGAGCCGGTAGCGATCGAATTGCAGGATCTGAGTCCGGAAGAAGGCCCCGATCAGCACCAGGAAGGCGACCGCAATCACCCACTGCGCCCCGATGGAGCGCTCACGCAGGCGGGAGGGGTGGAACTCGTTCATGCCTCGAGCCGGATGTCGAGCCAGCGCTGAAAGATCACGAGCACCAGCGCCGCCATCAGCGCGGTGGTGATCGCCTGGAGCGGCGCCCAGACGAGCAGCTGGATGGTCAGTCCGCCGCTCGCCGTCCCGCTCGCGATCAACTGGACGGCATTGCGGATCCAGACGCCCAGCGCGATCACCAGGCCGTTGACAAAGAGATTGTCGGGAAAGAAGACGGCTCGGCCCCACGCGGCGAGGTACCCGACCAGCGTGTGGGCAAGGGCCCCCGCACCGACGCGCGCAGGTGCCACCGCGTCGCCCGCGAGACCCACCAGGAATCCGGCAACGGCGGCGGCGCCCGGCCGGCTGCGAATCGCGTACAGCATGAGGGCGAGGAGAAGAAAGTCAGGTGCGACCTGAGAATATCCGAGTCGCGGCCGTACCGCGAACTGGAGCACGGCGAGGAGGCCGAGCACCGCCCAGAGCCGGCCCCTGTCGGCCCGGATTGCAATCATGGCGCGCTGTCCCCCTGGAAGGCCTTGGCCACGCTGCTGTCTCGCGACCCCCTGAGGATGAGCACCTGGCTGGCGCTTGCCGGATTCCCGGCCGGCCGGACCACGTAGATCCGCTCCCAGCCGGTCTCCTCACTGGCCTGCCCGATCACCGTCCCCACCGGAATCCCTGGCGGATAGACTCCGCCGAGACCGGACGTCACGACGAGGGTCCCTTCCGGCACGGAGTCGCGGATGGCGACGCCTCGCAACTGCAACAGCTGCTCGGTCCCGGTCACCTGCGCGCCCGGCCAGATCACCCCGAAGACATTGCCCGGCAGGGTGAACGCACTGGCCCGGAACTCCGGGTGGATCCAGGTCATCGCGATGCTCCGCTCCTGCTCCACGATGCGCACCACGCCGATGAGCCCCTCGGGCGAGACAACCGGATCGAAGATGGCCACGCCCGCCCGCTTTCCGGCGGAGAGCACCAGGGTCCGGCCGTCGGTGGGAAAGCTCTGGTGCAGCACCTCCGCCGCGATATACCGCCCCGGCAGCCTGGCGCTCAGGCCGAGCAGATTGCGCAGCCGCTGGTTCTCATCACGGAGGGAGGGCAGGAACTCGGCGGCGTGCGTGGCGGAGTCACGTTCGGCCCGCAGCACGTCGAAGGCGGCGCGGCTGGTACGAGATTCCTCGGCCCGCTGCTGCATCCAGAGGAATGGGCGGAGCACGGTGCCGCGGATGGTGCCGGTGACCGACGCGCCCCAGTCGGGGCGGGCGAGCATGACGAGCGAGAGGATGATGCAGGCGAGGAAGAGGACGGTGTCTCGCCGGGAGAGTGAGCGGTCCGACCCGGTGGCCATTACCGGTAGAGGACGCTTTGGTACTTCTCGTAGTCGTCGAGGATCCGGCCGGCGCCTCGCACGACACAGGTGAGCGGGTCCTCGTCCACGTGAATCGGCAGCCCGGTCTCCTGGGCGAGCAGGATGTCGAGTCCCCGGATCAGCGCGCCGCCCCCCGTCATGATGATGCCCCGATCGACGATGTCGCTGGCGAGTTCAGGCGGGGTGATCTCCAGGGCGCGGCGCACCGCATCGACGATCTGCTGGATCGGCTCCTGGACCGCCTCGCGAATCTCGCTCGAATGCACCCGCACCGTCTTGGGGATGCCTGACACAAGATCACGGCCCTTCACTTCCATCTCCCGCTCGTCGCCGGTGGGCGCCGCGGAGCCGATCTTGATCTTGATCGATTCGGCCGTCGGCTCGCCGACGAGCAGGTTGTAGTTCTTGCGCATGAACTGCACGATCGCCTGGTCCAGCTCGTCTCCGCCGACCCGGATGGACGTATCCGAAACGATGCCGGAGAGGGCGATGACCGCGATTTCCGTGGTGCCGCCGCCGATGTCGATGACCATGTTGCCGGTGGGCGTCTCCACCGGCAGCCCCACGCCGATCGCCGCCGCCATCGGCTCGGCCACCATGTCCACCTGCTTGGCACCGGCGGTCTCCGCCGAGTCCCGCACCGCGCGCCGCTCGACTTCGGTGATGCCTGACGGAACGCAGACGATCACCTTGGGACGGACCCGGAAGACGTGCTTGTCGATGATGGTCTTGAGGAAGTAGCGCAGCATCTTCTCGGTCACGTCGAAGTCGGCGATGACGCCGTCCTTCAGCGGACGCACCGCGAGGATTCCGTCAGGCGTGCGGCCCAGCATGCGCTTCGCTTCGAGTCCGATCCCCTTGATCTTGCCGGTGGCCTTCTCGATGGCCACGACCGAGGGTTCGTTCAGCACGATGCCTTCACCCTTCACGTAGATGAGAGTGTTGGCTGTGCCAAGGTCCACCGCGATTTCATTCGCGGGGATGAACGACCCAAGTTTTAGGGACGGAAACTTCATTGACGGGAGCCGGGATAGCGAATTGGGCCAAAAGCTAACGGTGGGCCTAAGATGGGACAAGACTGCGATTTAGGCGACTCGGCGCCTGGTGACCAGCATCACCCGGACCCCCGGCCCAGCTGCCCCGTCCCGGTGCTTCCGAACCCCCCAGTCCCTCGGTCCGTCGGTGGCAAAACCGCGACTTCGTGAAAGGCGGCAGGCTCGACCCTGGCAAATACCAGTTGCGCGATCCGCATCCCCCGGGTGATCTCGAACGACTCCCGCCCCAGGTTGACCAGAGCCACCATGAGTTCACCTCGATAGTCGCTGTCGATCGTTGCAGGGCTGTTGGGGAGGGTGATGCCGTGCTTGAGCGCCAGGCCGGAGCGGGGCCGGATCTGGCACTCATGACCGGCGGGTACGGCGATCGAGAAGCCGGTGCGGAAGAGCCGGCGCTCCAGCGGTCCCAGGAGTCCCGTCTCAGCGCTCGCCAGATCATGACCAGCCGATCCAGTGGTGGCCAGCGCCGGCACCGGCAGCCCCTCACCATGCGGCAGCCGGACGAATTGAACCTCGATCAAAGCACCGACTCGACCGCCACAAGCGGCAGCCCAAAGGCCTCCGCCACGCCGGGATAGACCACGTTGCCCTCGACCACATTCAGGCCGAGCAGCAGGGCCCGGTCCTCCTTGC
>JBDTTN010000169.1:0-6253 GCA_039930625.1 Gemmatimonadota bacterium
GCGGGGAGCGTCCGCTGTAGGGCAACGTGCCGGTCAGCAGATAGTAGGCGATCGTAGCGAGGCTGTAGACGTCGGCCTGCTCGTTCACCAGTTCGCCGGAGAGGGCCTCCGGGGCGACATATTGCAGGGTGCCCACGAAGAACCCGGTGCGGGTGAGCCGCTCCTCGGGCTTGAGGTCGGAGTCCCGGGCGATGCCGAAGTCGAGCAGCACGGCGCGCTGGCTCTCGGGATTGTACATGATGTTGGCGGGCTTCAGGTCGCGGTGGATGATTCCCCCCGCGTGGGCCGCCGTGAGTGCCGCGCCAATCTGCTCGATGATCGTGGCAACCAGGGTGGGCGCGAGCCGGCCCGACCGGATGGCGAACTTCTCGAGCGCCTCGCCGTCCACCCACTCCATGGCGAGGTAGTACAGGTCGTCGGTCTGCCCGTACTCGTAGGTCTTGACGATGTTGGGATGGCTGACCCGCTCGCCGAATTCGGCCTCACGCAGGAACCGCTTGATCGCCACCGGATCCTGGGCGAGGCGGGACCGGAGGACCTTGAGGGCAACGGCGCCGCGCGTGGGATGCGTGGCCTTGTACACCGTGGCCGTGCCGCCCTCGCCGACATGCTGTTCAAGGTGGTAGCCGGCCACCGTCCGGCCGAGGAGACTGTCTTGGCTCATGGGATGAAAGGAAGCTAGTCCGCGCCCAAAGCGCGAGCAAGCAGTCGCGCTTGACGCTGTTCGTTCACGGCCACTAAGCTAGGTCATGATGCCCCGACCCCTGTTGTCCGGCGTACTCGCCGCTGCTGTGCTCCTCGCCGGCTGCGGCTCCTGGGGCCGTCCCGGCACTCGACCGTCGCCGCGCCAGGGCGAAACCCTCACCCAGATCCTCGACCTCAATTCGGTCTACCGGCGACTTGGTCGCCTCACGGCGGGGGATCCGCTGCCCTTCATCGCGGATGTCGGGTTCTTCGGCGGCCCGGCCGATTCCACCGTCATGGTGATCGGCATGTCCCTCGAGAATCGCAACTTCGGCTTCCAGCGCGAGGGCGACACGTTCCTCGCGCGTTACCGCGTGGATATCACCGTGCAGCCGGTCGCCGGCGGCAAGCCGGTGCAGGCTTCCAAGGAACAGGTGGTCCGGGTGGGCAGCTTCGCCGAGACCCAGCGCAGCGATGAAAGCATTCTCTACCAGGACGGGCTCACCCTCACGCCTGGAAGCTGGCACCTGACACTGCAGGTCACCGATCGTACCGGTGCCAAGAGCAGCAAGACGGAGGGGACCTACGCGGTGCCGTCGTATGGTCCCGGGAGCTTCACGGCGCCCATGCTGGTGTACCAGGCCAAGGCCCGGGCCGCCCGTGCCGCGCCGGTGGCCGTGATCCTCAATCCGCGCGGGACGCTTGCTTACGGCGGGGACACGGCGATGGCCTTCGTCGAAGCCTATGCCCTCCCCGGTCCGACCGTCATCCCGGTGACCCTCACCGATGCGCGAGACAGCCTGATCCTCCGGGATTCCATGCGCTTCGCCGGTGGACGCGAAATCGAAACCGCGGTGCTCCGGTTCTCCCCGGACTCGGCGCCGCTCGGTGAGCTGCACATCGTGATCGGCAGCGGGGCGCAGAGTGACAGCACCATGGCCATCATTTCGTTCTCGCCTGACTGGGTCGTCACCAACTTCGACGACATGCTGGCGCTGCTGCGCTACTTCCCCCCCTCCGAACAGCTCGACTCGCTGCGCAAGGCGCCGCCGTCGGAGCGCGGCCGGCTCTGGAAGGTCTTCTGGCGGGCGACCGATCCGAACACCGCGACGCCGAACCACGAGGACCTGGACCTCTATTTCGCGCGCATCGCGCTTGCCAACGCCCGTTTCCGTGAGGAGGGCATGCCTGGCTGGCGCACCGATCGGGGCGAGACGCTGGTCCGCCTTGGCGAGCCGGACGAGGTCTTCGACGCGAGCCCCGCGAGCGAGGGCCGGCTCATCCGCTGGGGCTACACCCAGTACCAGCTGGCGCTCTATTTCGTCGACGAGACCGGCTTCGGCCGATTCCGGCTTACCCCGTCCTCCCGGGCGGAGCTGGAACGGATCGTGGCCCGGCTGAGCCGTCGCGACGGCTGACGCCCCGGTGAACCCGGGGCCGGCGGCGCCGGTCCCGCTGGGCGACCCCTCGGTCGCCCGTGGGCCGGAAGCCCGTCCCGCCTTTATCTTCTCCCCCATGCCTCGCCACAATCCGCCGCAGCTCTTTCTGATCGATGGCTACGCGATGATCTATCGCGCCTTCTTTGCGCTGATCTCGCGGCCGCTCCGCACCTCCAAGGGGGAGAACACCTCCGCCGCGTGGGGTGTCGTCAACTTCCTGCTCCGGCTGCGGGAGAAGTTCCAGCCCGATTACCTCGCCTGGGTGCACGATGCCGGCGACTCCTTCCGCACCGAGCTCTACCCCGAGTACAAGTCCACCCGTGAGAAGCTGGACGACGAGCTGCAGGCCGAATTCGACCGCTCGGTGGAGCGCATCGAGCAGCTGCTCGCGGCCTTCCATGTCCCGGTGCTGAGCGTCGCCGGTTACGAGGCGGACGACGTCATCGGCTCCCTCGCCACGTTGGGCCGGGACAAGGGGTGGCAGGTGGTGCTCGTGTCAGGCGACAAGGACTTCTACCAGCTGATCGGCCCGGGCGTGGCGCTGCTCAATCCCGGGCGAGGCGGGCCGGCCGCCGTGGATGAGCTCTGGGTGGACGACTCCAACGCCTCCGACCGGCTGGGCGTTCCGCCGACGCAGGTGGTGGACTACCTGGCGCTCGTCGGGGATACCTCGGACAATGTTCCCGGCGTCAAAGGCATCGGCTCCAAGGGCGCGATCGAACTGCTGCAGGAATTCGGCACCCTGGAGGCGATGCTGGCGCGTGCGGGCGAGGTGAAGGGCAAGCGCGCCCGTGAGGCGCTGGAGCAGCACGCCGATGACGCCCGGCTCTCCAAGCAGCTGGTGACGATCAAGCGCGACATCCCCGTCGCCCTGGACGAGGCCGCGCTCACCGAGCGGGCTCCCGATCGCGCCGCGCTGCTGAAGCTCTGCGGTGAGCTCGAGTTCTATACCCTGGTGAAGCGGCTGGAGCAGGACGGTGTCGCAGCGCCTGCGGACTCCGTCGCCACCGAACCCGCCAACGTCGCCGCGGTGACGATCGTCGACGATCCCGCCCAGTTCCCCGCCCTGGTCGCTCGACTGCGGGCGGCGAGCCTGGTGGCCCTCGACACCGAGACTTCATCGCTGGAGCCGCATGACGCGGAGCTGATCGGACTCTCCTTTGCCGTTACACCGGAGGACATCTGGTACCTCCCCTTCGGGCACCGGCCGCCTGCGGGTGAGCTCGCCGCTCCCGCGCCGGTCACCTCCCTGCCGCCGATCACCGATCCCGCGTGCAGTGCGATCGCTGAGCTGCTGCGCGACCCGACCGTCCGCAAGGCGGGCCACAACATCAAGTACGACTGGCAGGTGCTCCGCCGGGCCGGCATCGAACTGCAGGGTGTCGCCTATGACTCGATGCTCGCCAGCTTCGTGCTCGATCCGGGCCGCCGTTCCCACGCCATCGACACGCTGAGTCTCGAGCATCTCGGCCGCGGCATGCGGCAGTACACCGACCTGACCGGCAAGGGAAAGTCGCAGATCCCCTTTGCCGAGGTGCCGGTGGCCGATGCGGCGGCATACTGCGGGGCGGACAGCGCCACCGTGCTGGCGCTGCACGAATTCTTCGCGCCCTCGCTCCGTGACATGGGTCTCGAGCGGTTGCTCGACAGCATCGAAATGCCGCTGGTACCGGTGCTGGTGGACATGGAGTGGGATGGGATCGCGATCGATCGACCGATCTTTGCCCGACTGGCCGACGAACTCACCCGGGACATGGCGCAGCTCGAGGTGAAGATCGCGGAGGTGGCGGGGGTCTCCATCAATCTCAATTCACCCAAACAGCTCGCGACCGTCCTCTTCGAGAAGCTGCAGCTGCCGGTGCTCAAGAAGACCAAGACCGGTCCGTCGACCGACGCGGATGTACTGGACCAGCTTGCAGCGATGGGCCACGAGATCCCGGCGCTGATTCTGGAGTATCGCGAGGTCCAGAAGCTGAAATCGACCTACGTCGACGTGCTGCCGGCGCGGATCAACCGCAGCACCGGGCGGATTCACACCAGCTTTCAGCAGACCGGCGCCGCGACCGGGCGGCTGGCGTCCTCCGATCCCAATCTGCAGAACATCCCGGTGCGCACGCCGCGCGGCGCCGAGATCCGAACCGGCTTTGTGCCGGGCCCGGGCTGCAAGTTCATTGTGGCGGACTACTCCCAGATCGAACTCCGGCTGATGGCCCATCTCTCCGAGGATCCGGGCTTCATCCAGGCATTCCGCTCCGGCGGTGACATTCACAGGCAGACCGCCTCGGTGATCTTTGCGGTGCCGGTGGAACAGGTGACGCCGGAGATGCGCTCCCGGGCCAAGACGATCAACTTCGGGACGATCTACGGGCAGGGACCGTTCGCGCTCTCCCGGCAGCTTGGAATCTCCCAGGAGGAAGCCAAGACTTTCATCACCCAGTATTTCGAGCGCTTCGCCGGGGTGCGCGCCTATCTGGATCTGCAGGTCAAGCTCGCGCGCGACAACGGCTACGTCGAGACGCTCTTCGGGCGGCGACGCTATATCCCGGAGATCAACGACAAGAATTTCAACCTGCGCTCCTTTGCCGAACGGACCGCCGCCAATACCCCGCTCCAGGGCTCCGCGGCGGACCTGATCAAGATCGCGATGGTCCGTATCCACGAGTCGCTCCGGGCGCGGCATCCCGCCGCTCGGCTGCTGCTGCAGGTGCACGACGAACTGGTGCTGGAGGCACCGCTGGCGGAGGTGGAGCCGGTCGCGGCGCTGGTGAAGCAGCATATGGAGGGGGCGGCCACGCTCAAGGTACCGCTCGTGGTGGATGTCGGCACCGGGGACAACTGGCTCGACGCCAAGAGACACTAGGAGGGCGCGATGCGGGTGCAACTCAGGGGATTCACTATTATCGAGATGCTTGCCGTCATGGTCGTGATCGGGGTCCTGGCAACGATCGCCTTTGCCAAGCTGCAATCCACCAAGGACAAGGCGACCGTCGCCAGCATGATCTCCGATATGCACGCGATCGCCGAGGAGCAGGAGGCCTACTACTTCCAGAACCGCTCCTACAGTCCGACCATCGACTCCCTCAATCCCAACCCGTCGCCGGGCAACGTCCTCGTCGTGGTGGCAGGCAACTCTGCGGGATGGTCGGGCCAGGTGAGCAATCCCAAGGTCACCAAGCTGTGCTACCTCTTCGTGGCGGCGGCGGCGCCGATCGGGTCGGCGACGAAAGACGGTGTGGTCGACTGCTCATGATGGCCGGCTCCTCCGCACCCCGGGCCACCAGTTCCATTCGCCGGCCAGGTGCATGATCGCCGGGACCAGCACCATCCGGATGATCGTGGCATCGAGCAGCACCGCCACCGCCAGCCCGAAGCCCAGGAACTGCATCGCCAGCACTCGCGCAAAGGCGAACACCCCGAAGACCATGATCATGATGAGCGCCGCCGAGGTGATCACCGACGCGGTAGCGGCGAGCCCCTCTTCGGTCGCCCGTTCGTTGTCCCCATGCTTGTCGAACGCCTCCTTGACCCGCGCCAGCAGGAACACCTCGTAGTCCATGCTGAGGCCGAACACCACCGCGAAGACCAGCACCGGCACCACCACGAAGATTGCCGACGTCGGGCCGTCGAGCCCCAGCACCGAGGCGCCAATCCCGTGCTGGAACACCAGCACGATGAGCCCGAAGGTGGCGCTGACCGAGAGGGTGTTCATGATGATCGCCTTGATCGGGACCAGCACCGACCGGAAGACGATCGCCAGCATGACGCCGGTGCAGGTGAGGATGAGCACCACCAGCATCGGGAAGCGCTGCAGCAGCACATTCTGCAGGTCGAGCGACGCGGCGGTATAGCCGCCGACCTGGATGGTGGCGCCTTTCAACTGCTTCGGCGGTGACTCGGCCAGCCGGCGCGCCTTCCGCGACACATCCATGCCTGACGTGAGTGAGGTCGTGTCCCGCAGGATGACATCGATCAGCGCCACCCGGGCATCCCCGCTCAAATAGGCGTCGAGAAAGCCGCCATACTCCTTGCGAGCTTCGGTGAGGTCGCTGTAGAGCAGCGAGTACTGCAGGATGGAGCTGGTCGAATCCAGGTTGACGATGCTGCGCACCTGGCCCACCCGGGGGTCGGCT
>JBDTTN010000170.1:0-6199 GCA_039930625.1 Gemmatimonadota bacterium
GCGGCCGGACTCTGTACGGCGCGGAAATCATGGTGCACCCGGCCTGGCAGGGCCGGGGAGTAGGCAAGCAGCTCTATGCAGCGCGGGAAGCACTGGCGCGTCGCCTGGGGCTACTCCGGATCCGCGCGGGCGCCCGCCTGCGGGGATACCGCGAATGCGCCGAGACGCTCGGCGTCGAGGAGTACGTCCTCCGGGTCGCTCGCGGGGAACTGACCGATCCAACGCTCACCTTTCAACTGCGCCGGGGCTTCCGGGTACTCGCCGTGGCGCCGGGTTACCTCGCGCACGATCCCGAGAGTCTCGGCCATGCGGCCGTCATCGAGTGGCTGAATCCCGAGGTCGCCCGTCCGGAAGACCACGCTGCTGGCGATCCACGTTTCCAGCGTGGGGTGAGGGGCGCCGCGGGTACAGGTTGACGGTCCCGCGCCGGTGAGATACTTTGATATCAACATGTATGTCATGCGAGCCCGACGGCCACACGACGGGCTCCTGCGCCGTGTTGACCACGCACGAAGGAGATGACCCATGCGCCGCGTACCTCTCCTCCTGATCATCGGTCTCATCGCGACCGCCGCCTGCCACCGCGCCCCCGTGGTTCAGACACCCGCACCCGCGCCCATGGTCGACGATCTCGCCGCCCGCACCCGGGCCGACTCGATCGAGGCGGCCCGGCGCGACCGGGCGGACTCGGTGGCGCACGTCGCAGCGCAGCGGGCCGAGGCGGCGCGGCTGGCGACGCTCAGGGCGGCACTGACCGATACGCTCACGGCGCGGGTGCACTTCGACTTCGACCAGACCGAGATCCGGCCGGCGGACCGAATCCTGCTCGCCCGGAAGGCCGCCATTCTTGTCGCCAACCACGCGCTGGTACTTCGCGTCGCCGGGCACGCCGATGAGCGCGGGTCGGATGAGTACAACCTCGCCCTCGGCAGTCGCCGTGCGGCTTCCGTGCGGATCTTTCTGATGAACCATGGCGTGGCGCCTGACCGCCTCGTGACCTCTTCCTCCGGGGAGGAACAGCCGCTCGTGGCGGGGCACAATGAGAGCGATTGGGCGATGAACCGCCGGGATGAGTTCACGCCGGGGCAGGGCGCCGAAGCGCTGGTTCCGCCAGGCATGTCACAGTAAATCGGGATCCCGCGGCGGGCGTGGAGTCCGCGCGGCTCACTGGGGGGGACACCATGCAGATTCTGATCAATACCGGCCAGCACATCCAGAGCGGCGCGAACCTGACCCGGGAGATCCAGGGCGCCGTGGGAGCCGCCCTGCAGCGCTTCGGTGACCGGATCACCCGGGTCGAGCTGTACCTCAAGGATGAGCGCGGACCCGGGGAGCGCGACGACGACGTCTGCTGCCTGATTGAGGCCCGGGCAGCCGGCTTCCGCCCAGTGGCCGTGCGGCATCAGGCCGCGACGGTAGGCCAGGCACTCCACGGCGCCGTCACCAAGCTGGAGCGACTCCTCCAAGGGATCTTCGCGCGGCGGCGACGCGCGGTGGATGCGTATGGCCACTGAAATCTGGGGGAATACGATCCTCCAGTGGCTGATGGCTGCCGGAGAAGGGGTCGCGATCTTCGTCGTCCTTCGTCTGGTCCGGCGCGCCGTCGTGACCCGGCTCGCAACCCTGGCGATGAGGACGAGCAATCGCTTCGACGACATGTTTGTCGAGGTGCTTCGGCATACGCACGACCTCTCGCTGGCGATCGCGGCGCTTTGGGCGGTCGCGTCGTCGCTCGAAGTGCCACCCGGGATCCATGCGGCGCTGCGCGTAATCCTGATTCTGATCATGGCGGTCCAGCTGGCGCTCTGGAGTAACGCCGCCATCGCCGTAATGCTGGGGCTGCAGGCGGAGCGGGTGCAGGCGGAGGATCCGGCCAGAGCGACCACCCTGGCCGCCCTGGGCCTGGCGGCACGCCTGGTCGTCTACATCCTGATTCTCGTGCTGGCGCTGGACAATCTGGGATTCAATGTGAGCACCCTGGTTGCGGGACTGGGGATCGGTGGTGTGGCGATCGCCTTGGCCACGCAGAATATCCTGGGGGATCTGCTTGCTTCCCTTTCGATCGTGCTCGACAAGCCATTCGTGGTGGGGGACTTCATCATCGTGGGCGAACTGATGGGCAGCGTCGATCATATCGGGCTCAAGACCACACGGGTTCGGAGCCTGTCGGGGGAGCAGTTGATCTTCGCTAATGCCGATCTCCTCGGCAGCCGAATCCGCAACTTCAAGCGAATGGCCGAGCGCCGGGCGGTCTTCTCATTCGGCGTGACCTATCAGACACCGTATGCCGCGCTGGCGCGCATCCCGGCCAGTGTGAAGGAGATCGTGACCGCGGAGGTGGGAGTGCGATTCGACCGGGCCCACTTCAAGACCTACGATGACTCCGCCTTGACCTTCGAAGTCGTAGACTTCGCGCTGGATGCGGCCTGCAACCGCTTTATGGACATCCAGCAGCGGATCAATTTCGCCTGGTTCCAGCGCTTCGAACGCGAGGGCGTCGAGTTCGCCTACCCGACGCGTACCGTCTACGTCCGTCCCGAACCGCGCCCCGGCGCCAAGGAGGCCGCGTACCAGTCGGCCTAGTCGTCGGAGTAGAAGAAGCGCGCCTCCAGATCGCTCGCCTCCATCATCCCGACCAGCCGGTCGACCGACGATCGGATGGCCCGGAGCTCCCGTACGGACAGGCCGCGGAGGCCGTGGAGCAGCCGGCCCTGAGCCGGCTCGGGTGCACGGGCGGCCAGCGCGGCCCCCTGAGCGGTGAGACCGATTTCCACAAATCGTCGGTCCTCGCGAGGACGGATCCGCTTGACGAAACCGCGCTTTTCCAGTCGATCCACCAGGACCGACAGGGTGCTCGGCTGCACCGCCAGTGCGTGCGCGAGGTCGGTGATTGCGAGCGCGCCGCGACGACTCAGCGTCTTCAGCGCCCATAGCTGGGGCCCCGTGAGGCCGAAGCTCTTGTAGACCTCCTGCGAGTAGAGTTCGATCGCCCGTACGATCCGCCGCAGGCCCGCGACGATGTCGACGGCTTCGTCAGGCAGGGAGAGGGCTGCGGCCCGCCGGGGCTGGCGTGCGGGACGACGAGGAGTCGGCATCTCGGTTGGCTCGGGTAGTGCCGGGTGATATATTGACGTCAAAGTACCGTGGCGGCGTGCCACGTCAACCTCCGCGACCGGACCGTCGAGCCTTCATGTCATCCCGCCCCATCCGCGCACTCCGCAGCTTTCGTCGGAGGCTGCATGCTCTCGCTGTGCAGGCTCGGCGGACCACCTATGGCCCCGTCAATGCCGCCCAGGGGGCCTGGGAGGACGGCGTGGACTGGTTCAACGGGCTGGAGCTGAGCGAAAACAGTATTCTCCTCGGATTCGCCGTGGTCATCGGTCTGGCAGCGGCTCTCGGCGTGATCGGGTTCTACAAGCTCATCGACCTGGCCCACGAGGGGTTCTTCACCTGGCCGGAATCGGTGCTGCCAGTGCTCGGGCGGCTGGCCTACCGGCCGGTCCTGACCGGGGCAGGTGCGGTCGCGGCCTGGTGGACCATGCGACGTTTCGCGAGCGGCAACGATGGGTTGAACATTCCTGACGTCCAGCTTGCGGTGGTCCGCAGAGAGGGCGACATCCCCACGCGCCCTGCACTGGCGCGGACCGCGGCGAGCGCGATCACGATCGGCAGCGGCGGCTCGGCGGGAAGTGAGGGGCCGGTCGCGGTGTTCGGGGCGCTCATCGCCTCCCGCCTGGGTCGGGCATTCCGGTTCTCGGGGACCCGGACGGGAATCCTGGTGGGAGCCGGGGCCGCCGCCGGCATTTCGGCCGCCTTCAACGCCCCACTCGCCGGCGCCTTCTTCGCGCTGGAGGAGATTCTCGGGTCCTTCAGCATCGGGGCCTTTGCGCCCGTAGTCGTGAGCAGCGTGGTGGCGGCCGTGGTGTCCCGGTCGGTGTTCGGCAACCACCCAGTGTTCCCCGTCGATCTCGAGCAGGGATACCGCCTGACACGGGAAGTGATCCTGTTCTATCCGATGCTCGGCCTGCTGGCTGGACTGACATCGGTCCTTTTCATTCGATGCTTCTTCGCCATCGACCAGTGGTCGCGCGGGGCGCGGCTACCTCGAGGGTGGCTTGCCCTCGGTGGAGGAGTGGTTGTGGGCGGCCTGACGTTCCTCTCGAGTGGCCTGCTCGTGGGCTCGGGCCATCTCGCGATCCCGCTGGATCGCTTCGGCCAACTGGCCTGGTACCTGCTGGCCCTGCTCGCGCTCGCAAAGATCGTCGCGACCGCCATCACGCTGAACACCGGAGGCTCCGGCGGCCTGTTCACGCCTTCTCTTTACGTTGGGGCGGCGATCGGCAGTGCCTTCGGAGTACTGCTCCTCACCCTCTTTCCCGGCCTCCATCTGAGCGCGGAGCCGTACGCCCTCGTGGGCATGGGTTCGGTCATCGCCGGCGCGCTGAACGCGCCGATGACCGGCATTCTGATGGTGTGGGAGATGACCGATAACTCCGCCATCATGCTCCCGCTGATGCTCTCCGTGGTCGTGAGCCATGCGTTCGCGAGGCGCATGGAACGCGACTCCCTCTATAGTGGCTGGCTGCGTCGGCGCGGGGAGCATATCGAACATGGCGCCGATCGCGACGTCCTGGGCGGCCTCCGCGTGGCGGACGCTTTTGAGCGTGCCCCGATCGTCATCAACGAGGACATGACCGCAAATCAATTCCTGACCCATCTGGGTTCTGGCACCCAGGATGTCTTCCCGGTCGTGGATCGGCTGGGCAGCCTGCTCGGGGTCCTCGCGGTGGCGGACCTTGCGCGGATCTCCCGAGAGGGCCAGGAGCGGCATCATGAGCTGCTGGCGAAGAATGTGGCTCAGCCAACTGAGACGCTGACCGCGGAGGACTCGCTCCTCGATGCGATGCGTCGCATGGGCGCCCGTGGAGCCGCGGCTCTACCGGTGGTCGATCACCACCCAACCGGCCACCTCGCCGGCCTGCTGAGTCGCAGTGATGTCCTGGCGCTCTATGGCCGAATTCTGGCCGGCGTGCCCGAGGCGGTTGGCGGATCTGCTGCAGATGCATCGGAAGGCATGGCGGCGAGCGGGTCGAGCCGCGGGGATTCGTAGTCAATGGCAGGCACGCGCAGCACTAGTCCCGGCAAGAGCGTGATGAAGGTGGTGTACAATACGAGCGCCCCGATGAGCCAGGGCGGAACGGCCGGCCGTGTCCGCAGGATATCGGCCATCACGAGGGTAAAGACCAGCGTCGGCAGCAGCGCCACTCCGATGCGGAGGCTGGTACGCGGGCGTTCACGCAGCACGAGCCAGCGGTGCAATGCGGTCTCGCCCAGCCGAAGTGCGACGCACACCACGAGCAGGGCGAGGCCGGTCAACAGTGCCATCAGATCCAGTTCGTCTGCGTTCACGCCCTGACCTGCCTTGAAGAAGTAGAAGGGCACAAAGAACGAGGCGAATGCTTCGACCGCATGGAGCATGCGTTCGGAGGACATGGCGGGCAGCCTTTCCCTGAACTGCCTCGCGGCGATACCGACGACGAAGGCGCCCACGAGGTAGTAGACGCCGAGCCGGCGAGTCGCCGAGGCACAAACAACGGCCACCATGAGCAGGAAGGCGAATTCCGACCGCGGGGCGAAGGGGACGATCCGGAAGGCGAACCAGCGAAAGAGCGGCGGCAGCACCACCATGAGTGCCGCCAGCGCCAGCACGCTCAGGCCGAGTTGCCGGGCGGAGGTCGACTGCAGCGCCAGGAACATCACCAGAAGCGCGAGCAGCTCGGAGGCGATGGCCTTGGACTTGGTCCACCGTTGCTCGTCGCTCGAGAGACCGAACAAGGCCAGCGAGTCGAGGATGAAGCCGGTGGAAGGCGTGATCAGGGCGAGCGAGACCAGCGCGGCATCTCGCGGCGTCAGCGAGAAAAGGTAGACGACCACGACCGACAGCACGGCGAGGGTGACGACCCAGATGGCGAGGTGTTGCAGTAGCACCCTCGCGTTGGGGCGCAGTTCGTCCACCTCGACATCGAGACCTGCGAACAGGAAGAGCCCGACGATTCCAAAGGTGGCGAGCAATCCAATGGTCTCGTCGTGCTGGAACAGTCCCAGAGCGGTGGCCGCCGTCCCGAGTGCGAGGCTGGTGACCGCACCGGGCGGACGATAACGCTGGAGGAAGCGTGGAATGACAAACAGCACGAACAGC
>JBDTTN010000171.1:0-6183 GCA_039930625.1 Gemmatimonadota bacterium
ATTGACGGCCGCCGAGGTGGGAAGCGCGCTCCCGTCGGCGACGAAGAGATTGGCCATGCCGCGGAAGCGGCCGGCCGGGTCGAGCGCGCTCGTCGTGGGATCCGCACCCATGCGGACGGTGCCGAGGGCGTGCGAGAAGGTATCGATGGCGTGGCGCACCGTGATCACGGCGCCGGCGGCACGCAGCACCCGGGCAGCCTCGCGAGCCAGGAGGTCGCGGGCGAGGCGGTCGCGCACCGTGTAGCGGTGTTCGATTCTGAGCACCGGACGACCCCAGGCATCAGCGCGCCGCGCGTCGAGAAACAGGCGATTCGTCGCTGCCGGCTCGTCCTCGGTAATGCCGATGAGGCCCATGAGGTGCGGCACGAGCATACCGGCAAGGGGACGGAACAGCCAGGGCGCCTGACGCCGAACCACGGCCGAGGGAAGCGCGAGCTGCTGGATGTTGCCCACCCGGTGGAGCGAGGGGCAGGCCGGGTGGCCAAAGTAGAAATCGTTGACAGCGATTTCCTTGTGAGGCACTCTCCCCCCACCCGGCGGATCGCGGAAGAGCCCGATGACGGCCGCGTTGCAGTGACGGGTGAGATACCGGCCCACGACGCGTCCGCCAGGGTTCTGCTGATCCATGTCGGACGCGAGCAGCAGGTGTGGCGTCGCCAGCGCCCCGGCCGCCAGGATGACCGCGCCGGCGCGGAACACCAGCAGCTTCATGGTGCGGAGGTCGAGGCACTCGACTCCGTTCACCCGGTCACCCGCGCCTGTCAGGCGGAGCGCCGCGGTGCGGGTGCGAAGCTCCATCCCCAGCGCCACCAGCGAGGCGACCACGCCGGCGGCATCGCCTTTGGCACGGACCGCGCAGGGGTGGCCATCACACCGGCCGCAGGCGGTGCAGCCCGGCGTGTCAGCGCACGGCCGGTGGCGGATGGCGAGCGGCGGCCGGAAGGGATGGAGCCCGAGGCTCCGCGCCGCGTCATGGAGGGCCTTGCCAGCCGGAGTAAGTGGAGGGGCGCTCTCCGCCAGGCCGCTCCGGCGGGGCGGTTCGGTGGGGTCGGCCCCAGGATCTCCGCTCACGCCCAGCAGTTGTTCGGCGCGCTCGTACCAGGGCTCCATCTCCTCGTAGCCGAACGGCCAGCAGGCTCCGGAGGCGCCGACCACCTCGGCGGGCGGCGCAAAGTCCTCCCGCCGATAGCGAAAGCTCACCGCGCCGTAGAAGACGGATTGGCCGCCGACGCACTGGAACTGGCGCGCGGCGTGCCGGCCGGCATCGGTCCTCGCATCGTAAAGAGTGGCCGTCGAATACCACGGCGAGAGCATCGCCGCCGCGCCGGGCTCCTGATTCTCGGGGCCGCGCGGCACCCAGTTTCCCGCTTCGAGCATCAGCACGCGGGCACCGCTCTCGACGAGGGGGAGAGCGGCGAACGCCGCGCCGGGGCCGCTGCCAATGACGATGATGTCATAGCTCTGGGAGGAACCGCTGGATCCCTGCATAAGGCCTCGGAGTGAATGTCCGAGGCCAACATCGGCAGGAGGCGTGGCGTGTCCGTGCCCTCCGGCGTGACTCCGCTGGACCGGCTCAGGTCACACCGGCCGGCTCGCAAGCTCGCGGAACCCAGCGGCTGAGGGCGAACCGCATGAAGCCGATGGCCGCGGCACCCAGCGGCAGCAGCGCGAGCCAGAGGATGGTCCGCGCACTTACATGGACCCAACTGCCGAGCGACGCCAGCAGCCAGAACCGGGGGAAACGACCCAGCGCCATCGCGAGGAGCCACGGCCGGACCGGGTAGCGCGCGAGCGGCGCGAGGATGCGGATGGTCCAGTCCGGCAGCGGCGACCAGGCGACGAACCAGGTCGTAAAGAACGGACGCCGATTGAAGAGGGTCACGAGGCGCCGCAGCATGGGGTGACTCGTCACCCGATCCAGTTGGCGCTGGGCCAGCAATTCTCCGTACACCCGATAGTTGAGGTACTCGGCCAGGAGATTGGCGGCCGTCCCGATGAGGGCCAGCAGGAGCGGAGGGTAGAGCGTTCCGAAGAGGATGAGGATCGGTTCGTAGGTGGCCGGCAGCAGCGGCGACACCGGCCCATGCACCCAGACGCTGGCGAGCGCAAAGGCGGTGAGCCCGCTCGCCTTCGGCCAGAGGAGGACGAGCGGGATTCCAAGCACCCCGATACCCCCACTCACCCGGATCAGCGCATCCCAGGCGGGAGTTCCCCGTCGCGCGAAGAGCGCGCGGATCGTTTTCATATGACGATCCGGTAGAGCGCCGTGGTGAAGGCGGCGAGGACCAACATCCAGATCGCGACATACCCCGGAACGGCCAGCAGCCGCAGCCGCAGGAAGTCGGGAAAGAGCACCGGCTTGCCCGCGAACTTCCCGCGGGGAGACGAGGGGAAGCAGAACCTCTTCCAGGTCTCGGTGAGCGCGCGTTCGGTGGCGTAGACCGCGCCGAAGAGGAGCACCACCGAAGCGGGATCGGCGGGCCGCAGCCCAAGGAGACCCACCATGATCGGGGCCAGCGCGGTCGACAGCAGGATACTCCGCAGGAAGGTCCTGAGCGTGAACCCTTCGTGCGCGGCGTCCTTGAACATCCCCCAGGAGGAGGTGTGGAGACCGGCCAGCGCACCAATGAACAGGGCGAAGAGGGTCGTCATCTGCAGTGCTCCGGATCGAAGGGATCGGGCAGGCGATGGGAGAACTGCCTGCCGGGGCACTGCCCGGCATGAGAGCCTCGGAGGGAGTGTCCGAGGGCAAGCTCAGGAGGAGGCGTGGCGTGTGCGTGCCATCCTGCGTGACCTCGCCGGACCGGCTCAGATCACACGGGCTGGAGCGACTGGATGCGCTGGTCCGCTTCGCGGACCAGGTCCTGGAGGGAGGGATCGGCGTGCCGCCACTGGGCGGCGAACCGGCGATAGTGCGGAAGTGCATTGGCAGGCTCGTCGAGCCGTTCGTACAGCCGGCCGAGCTGCAGCGCCGCCGGCGCGGTCCAGAGCAGTTCCCAGGGAGAGCGCTGGGCGATTGTCGTGTACCAGGCGATGGCCTCGCGGGGCCGACCGCAGGCCTCCAGCAGCCGGGCCCGCGTGAACCGGCACTCCGCGCCTCCCGCGAACGGCGAGCCCACCGCCAGTTGATACCAGACGCCCGGCGCGGGAGCTTCGAGCAGGGCGAGCGCCTCCTCATGGTGGCCGCCCATGGCACGGGCATCGGCGTCCAGCTCCCGCAGGAGGCACTGCACCAGGACAGCGAACTCGGCGCCGACCGGCAACTCGGAGAGCTCGCCGGTGAGCGACACCACCTCCTCGCTGCGCCCCTCCCGCACGGCGAACTTCGCCAGCAGGTACAGTCGGAGATGAGGATGGATGTCGTCGTGCAAGCCGAAGAACCCGGTCGGGAAGGCGCCTTCCGCGGGTGGGTTCCACAGCGTGAGGCTCGCCCTGGTCTCCTCCCAGGGAACGGCGGCGCGTGGAAAGACGGACGCCGCGACGGCGAGGGCGGCCACTTCCCTGGCCCAGGAGGGTGCGGCGTCGGCCTGCTCCTCGATCATCCGCAGGCCGTCCGCGACGCGGCCCCGCGCCAGCGCGAGGTAGGCACGCCCAAGGGTGGTGATGGCCTTGAGTTCCGGGGACCGCGCGAGCTCCGTGACATGCGCCGAGAAGCGCTCCGCCCGGGCGAGGTCACCGCTGAAGAGCGCCACGTCGCCGAAGACGATGAGGAGCGTGAGAGCCCGGGCGAAGCCCAGTTGCTGGACGACGGCGTCCTGGTGCTCCGTGCGGTCGAGGCACACCGCCAGCAGGGCGCGGGTGAACAGCGTCTGCTGGCCATCCGGTGAAAGCAGCTGCGCCCGCTCCGCCAAACTCGCAAGAGTGGCGTAGTCGCCCCGCATCGCGGCGAGCCGCGCGAGCTTGACGATCGCGCCCAGATGACCTGGATCCAGCGCCAGCGCCCGCGCGAGCGGCTCTTCCGCGTCGGCGACCGGGAGGCCACGGTCGGTATTGGTGTGCAGCCGGAGGTCGCCGAGCAGGTACCACCCCTCGACGTCGTTAGGCCAGCGGGCGATCACATTCAGATACTGGTGCTCCGCCTCCCGCGCGTCGCCCTGCAGCCACGCCTGCTGCGCAAAGATCAACGCCCGGGTGCGGTCGCCGACCGAGTCCCCGAGGGCCGCCGCCCGGGCCGAGGCCGTGCGGGCGGCACCGGGCTGGGCCGCCGACGCGAGCGCGCCGGCGAGTCGATAGTGGGCTGCCGCAAATCCCGGCTCCTGTTCCACCGCGTCGTTGAAGCCGCCGATTGCCTCCAGCAGGCGTCCCTCACGGAAGGCCTTCTCCGCGCGCAGGAAGGTCTTGAGCGCGGGAATACTCGTGACGCTCCGGGTCGCCGAGCGCAGCATGGCCATGCGCGTTTCCGGCACCTCGGCGGCGAGAATCTGCCGCACAATGTCGTCCACGACCGCAAAGAGGGACTGTTCGCCCGCCGCCTCGCCTTCGGTCCTGGCGATGATCTCGCTGCCCGAGGCACTGCGGAGCGCGGCGGTGATTCGCAGGCGTCCGCCGGCCTCGATCACCGTCCCGTCGAGATAGCGGCTGGTGCCGAAGAAGCGGGCCAGCTCGGGGCCGGTCGCCTGCGGCGCGCGGGCCAGCTCCTGGAGGACGGCCTGGGAGTCGATGGCGCGCAACTCGCCCGCGTCGTGCAGGGCAATGCTCAGGAGTTCCATCACCGCCTCACCCAGATACTGGCACTCGGCTGGGCCCCGCACGGTGAATGGCATGATAACGGTTGCCGCCCGCTCGAGGTCAGAGGCGCGTGTGGGCGCCTGCGGGGCGACCGTTGCCGCCGGCACGGGGGCCGGGACCTGATCCATAGGATGGGCTGGGGTCAGCGAGACCGGTGCCGGCGGGCAGGCGAGGGCCTGCTCCAGCAACCGCCGAAGTTCGTCGCCGGGTTCGATGCCATCCTCGCGCTCCAGCCGCCGCGCGAACTCGGCATAGGCGTGTGAGGCACCCGTCCGGTCGCCATGGCGGCCCAGCAGGGCAATGAAACGGCCGACGTTGGCCTCGTCATCGGGGGCAAGGTGGAAGGCCCACCGTCCCCATTGGATGGCGGCCTCGGGCGCGGTGGCGGCGGCGCCAGCGAGGCGCCAGGCCGAATGCAGCGCGATCTCGCGGAGCCGCGTCCGCTCCCCGTCCAGCCAGGCCACGGCATCCGGCGCCCCCTGGATATAGAACCCATCGAGCAGGTCACCACGGTACCAGCCCAAGGCCGTGGCGTCGTCCCCAGCCTTCACCGCACTCTCGAACTCGGCGGCGTCGCAGACGCACCCGTCAGGCGCAATCCCGACTTCTTCATTTCCCCGCCCCACCAGCACCCCGTCGCCTGCTTCCTGCCGCAGGAAGTAGAGCGCGCGGCGGAGCGCGGCGCGGGCGTGTTCGGTATCGAGGTCGGGCCAGAACAGCGCGAGCAGGCTGTCCCGGCGGTGGAAGCGCTGGGGGGAACGGAGCACGAGATACGTGAGGAGACCGAGCCGCTTGGGCTGCTGGAGCACCCGCGTCAGTTCAGTTTCCCCTCCCCCGCTGAGTTCCAGCGAACCGAGGACCCGCAGTTGGATGGGCATGCTTCGATGGGGATGTCTGTCCCCGAAAGTGACCTGCCGTCCAGGTCACGCCGGGGGACACGGTGAGGATACGGCATCGCAGCAGTTTGGCAATGCCTGATTCCTCTTACTGGAGGCCCGTATGTCCGCTTCGATCGGTTGCATATGCCTCACGTCGGTCCTGACGCTCCTTCCGGGCAATATCACGCCGGAGGCGGTTCGCCCTGCCGAGCCGACGCTCGCAATGGCCGAGCTCCGGCTGCCCGTCGCCCCGGCAGAAACGCTTGCCGTGTCACTCGGAGGAGAGGGGCCGGTCATTGTGCTTCTCTCGGGTTCGATCGGCTCGGCCTACACTTGGCGCCAGGTCACCGCCGCACTGCTCGCGGAGGGGCATCGGGTTCTGACCATCGATCCACTCGGCATGGGGCGATCGGCCAGGCCGCGGCAGGCCGACTATAGCCTCGAGGCCCAGGCGGAGCGGGTACGGGTCGCGCTGGATTCGATGAATGTCTCCTCCGCGGTGATTGTCGCCCATGGCGTGTCGGGGTCTATCGCGATGCGCCTCGCGCTCGCGCATCCGGATCGGGTGGGGGGGCTC